>AWOA01000016.1 GCA_000494225.1 Candidatus Calescibacterium nevadense OTU 1 | reverse complement strand
AGTATTAGTAAACGGCGGAAAGTTCGTAAATTATGTTGGGAAAATAAGGGGAGGGATGCAAAGGGCAGAAAAAATTGCTCTCTCTGCGAATAACCCAGATGAAGTTATNCAAGNAGTAGATGAATTGCTCAAANTTNTAACAGATGGTAGTAAAGAGGAAGGGATACCAAAATACGAGAAAAAAGAGTTTAGGGCAAAGTTGGAGGAGGTTAAAAATAAGTGGGAAGAAGTAAAAGATCTTTCAANGAAACTAAAAGAGCAAGGAAGAGATGAGCAAACATTACAAAAACTATTTACAGAATCAGAAATCCTATTTAAACTAACAGATGAGCTTGTAGGACTTTCATCAGAGTATGTAAGGGAGAGAGTAATTTTTATACGAACTATTCCTGTGATTGTTTTTGTTTTATCTTTAATTTTCATTTTATTTGCTTTTGTTTTTGGTAGAAATATAGAACGAAGTGTAAGGAAGCTTTTGGGATATTTGAAGCAAATATCAGAGGGTGATTTTTCTCAAACTTTGGATGGAGGTGGGGGAGAAGAAATATATCAAATTATTTCAAATACAAATCAAATTGTCAACTCTCTTTCGGTTCTCGTAGATAAAATATACGATTCTGCAATCAAGGTATATACAACTGCTGAAGGTTTTCTTTCTGCTTCTGCAAAGCTATCTAAAACTACTCAGAGTTTATCTAGTGAAATATCTCAAATAGCATCAGCTGCTGAGGAGTCAAGCAAGGCAACGGAAGAGATAGAAAAAGTTGCTTTGCATTCAAAAGATACTGCGGAAAAATCTATGGAAGCATCTGGGGAAGTAGTTAGTTTATCTTATGATGTGGTTAAAGTTATGAATCAGGCTTATGATTCAACTTTGCAGCTTTCTAAGACTTTATCGTCTCTTGTAAAAGAGATTAGAGGAATTGAGAATATAGTTGGTATCATAAAAGATATAGCAGATCAGACAAATATACTTGCTATTAATGCGTCAATAGAGGCAGCGAGGGCAGGGGAGCAGGGAAAGGGATTTTCCGTTGTTTCAGGTGAGATAAGGAAATTAGCAGAAGGAACTATAAAGTCATCAAACGAGATATCTCAAAAAATCTTATCAATTCAAAAAGACTCTCAAAATACGCTCGATTCTATGGAAGGAGCTTTGAAGAGATTAGATGATGTGAAGAATTTTATTTTGAGGCTCAAAGAAGTTCTTGACAACACATTAAATTCATTCTCTGAGGTGAGCAAAGATATGGCTCAAATATCATCTGCTGTATCAGAGCAAGCTTCTGTTTCTCGGGAGATCGCAAGGAATACAGTAAATATATCTAATATGGCAGAGGATGTATCAAAAGAGGTAAGAAATATTTTATCTTCTGCAATCAGAATAATAGGCGAGGTGGACGATTTGAGAGAAAAAACTTTTGCTTTCAGAACAAAAAATAGAAACTATTTTATTTTGGATCTCGCAAAGACTGATCATAGGGTATGGGTTGCAAAAGTTTATGGTCATATTTCAGGTCTTTTGAAGTTAGACTTATCTGATATACCAGACCATATCAAATGTAAATTAGGTAAATGGTATTATAGTGAAGGCATAAAAGTTTTCGGAAAATCTCCGGTTTTCAGAGAGTTGGAAGACGTGCATAAAAAAATNCATTCTTTGGGTATGGANATACTCTCTTCTTATGAGAGAGGAGATGTAAAGAGNGCATTTGAAATTTTCCCAAGACTTGAGGAGACTTCCCAAGAGGTTTTAAGACTTCTTGACGAACTAAAAAAATACAGAGGTTGAATTTTTATTTACTCCCTGAATTTTTGTTTTCCGGTGAGTTTTTTAGGTATTTAACAAACTCATTCCAGTTTTTAGCTTTAATTGCTTCTGTTTCTATTTTTTTGAGATATCTTATATTATCTACTTTTTGCAGAAAGTTTTTGATTCGCTTTGCTTTTGAGCTACCAAATTTTACTTGGACAATCCTCAAAATTGCTTCTTTTAGACCTTCTTTTAGACCTTCTTTTAGACCTTGCTTTATTCCTTCTTTTAGACCTTGTTGTTTCCCTTGCTGTTTCCCCTCTTTTAATCCCTCCTCTTTTCCCCACTTGTAAAGAAAAGTTTTCCTTATATCTACCTCAATTGGCATAGGTTTTAACCTTATTTCAATATCAAATAAACCTGCTAAAAAGCTTACACTATCTATATATTTAGCAATTTCTTCTTCATCTTTCACAATTTCTACAATTCTTTTTTTGACCCTTTCTATTATTTGGGGTTTTTCTTTGAATTTCCCTGCTAAAATTCCGATGATAATTTCTTCTGGCTTTTTGCTTTTTATGAACTCATCCGGTTCTATTTTTTTCATATCAACAACGATGAATTTGTGTAATGTGAATTCATCCTTGAAAAAAGAAAAAGATTGATATAAGTTTTCCAGCAGCTTTTGAGAAAATTTCTTTCAAAATCGGATCAAACCTTTTCAGTTTATTTCTATATTTGGGGGATTTCGGTTTTTTCATTTTCATTTTTCTATTCTAATTTTCTATTCAATTTTGTTTTTTGTTTTGTTATTTCCTTTTTTAGTTGAGTTTTATCTGCTTTTGTTGATATAAGATGTCGTGTATTTGTAATGAAGCTATTAGCTTTTTATATCAATTTCTATCCTTTTGTATTCATTTCTATTTTATCAGGTATGGTTCCCACTGGGGATAAAATTTCAGGTCTATTTCTCTTGCGTTTATAATGTTTATTGTTGGTTGTCGTGGTTCCCTTATTAAAATTAGACCTGCTTCTTCTGGTGTCCTATCTCCTTTTTTTAGATTACACGATACACAACTTGTTACTACATTTAACCATTCGGTTTTTCCTCCCCTTGATCTGGGTATCACATGGTCTATTGTTAGGTTTTTTGGAGAAAATTTTTTACCGCAATATTGGCATGTAAAGCTATCTCTTATAAAAATGCCAAGTCTTGAAACTTTTGGTTTTGATATTTTCGGGTCTATGTCTGTATCAGCTACAATTATCTTTGGGATTTTTATTTTTCTTGAAACGGTTGAGATGTATTCTTCTCCATCTTTTGGTTCTATTTCAATCCATTCCCAGATTGAAACTGTTTCAAAATCTTCTGTGAGGATTTTGGCAGATTCCCTGAAAAGCAAATTGAATGTATGTCTTAAATTAGTTATATAATATGGAATGAAATTTTTGTTGAGAACTAATACTGCTCTTTTTATTATTTTTTTTCTGCTTTGTACCCTGGTTGTATTATCGCCCTCTGAATAAAGAATTATTTCTCCATTATTGTTACCTTCTTTTGTTTCCTCCCAAAAGAAAGTTTTCACCTCCTTTTTAATCAATCGTTATATTAAAATTAAAGTTAGTCAAATTTGGGGTTTTTGAGATGATTTTGCAAAATTTTTTCAGAACTGTCCCAAAAATCTATCAATTTTACAATTTTATCAATTTACAATTTTATCAATCTATCAATAATCTACCAACCAACTATTAGAATTCATTACAAAAAAACCTTTTTTGTTTAAAAATTACTTAATATAAATTTATGTCTTTCCAGCCTAAATCTAAGAGATTAATATTTTATCTTATTATTTTCTCTTCTCTATCATTTTCTTTTCAGGAGATTGTAGAAGGAAATTTTAGCGCAAATTCCGAGTTTTCAGACCAAAGCGAGATTTCAAACCAAGAACAGAAAAACAATCCTTTATTTCGTTCAGATCAAAGAATTTGGCAGAAGAGAACAAGTATATCTTGTGGTTCAAGAAGTGGATCAGGTGGGGGAGGAGGTGGCTCATCAGGCAGTGGCTTACCAGAAGAACCGGCAAAAGGTTATCTCCTTCTCAAAGTCTCTAATGCTAATTCAAAATCTCCTGTTGAAAATGCAGTNGTATATNTTAATGGAGTATCTGTATCTGCAACATCACAGGGAGGAACTGCTTTCTTCCCTCTCAACCCAGATAAGTATCTTGTAAAGGTATCTGCGCAGGGATTTGCCGATTCCTTCTTTTCAGTTTCGGTTCAAAAAGATACGGTTTCTGTATTGGATATCAGTTTAGCTCCTTATAGGTTCTCGTTTGATTTCAATACATCAGAAGGTGCTCAAGCTTATGATAGAACATCCGGGGTAAAAATAGTGATACCACCNGGAGCTTTGATAAAAGAAGGAGGGGGAACCTATACCGGTAATGTCTATCTGAAACTTTCTTATATAGACCCAGAAGATCCCTTGCAGTTAAAAGGATTTCCAGGAGATTTCGTAGCTCAAAAATCTGACGGAGAAAAGGTCCTNCTTGAAACCTTCGGACCAATAGAAGCAAGACTTCTATCTGAATCCGGTGAAAAATTAAACCTTCCTTCTGGTGTATTGGCAGAGGTTAGTTTCCCAATACNACCAAATATGATAGATTACGTCCCTGACATAGTTCCTCTGTGGAGTTTTGATGAAAGCAGAGCAGAATGGATTGAAGAAGGAGTTTTAAACAAAGTTTTAGATGAAAATGGAAGATATGTTTTGAAAGGATATATTTCACATTTTTCTTGGTGGAACCCAGATGTTCCTCTGGATACAACATGTGTGAAAGGGAGAATAAAGGATGAAAAAGGAAATCCACTCGTTGGGGTTCCGGTTTGGTCAGAGGGGGTAGATTATAAAGGTGGAGATATTACGGGCAGGACNCAGAGAAAAACGGATTCAGAAGGAAAATTTTTCACTTTTGTAAAGAAGAATGCGAAATCAAAAATAAAAACTTCGCTTGCAGATGGTGTTGAGATAGAGCTTGCAGAGGTNCAAACTACATCGTCTTATCCATCTTATTACTTCAAGGACTGGATACAAAATCCCGAAAGTGCGTGGAGCGTATGCCAAGATATAGGAGATTTGAGTTTGGAGAAACTGACGATAATATTGAGATGGGGAAATAAAAAATGTGATCTTGATCTNCATATAACGGGACCAAATTCNGGAAGCGGAAGGTTTCACATAGCAACAAAGCTATGGGGAAGGAAATACTTATTATCAGAAATCTTGGGAGATGATTATCCTGAAATTGCCAATTTGAGTTTAAGCACATATGGTTTATATAGAGTATCTGTCTATCATAATAATCCTAATGATACGAGTTGTGGAAGGTTGTTGAAAGATTCAGGAGCGGTAATACAGGTATGGAAAGGAAATAGGGTGATAGCAACCGCAAGTCCTCCAAGTTCAGGGAGTGGGAATATATGGAAAGCATTAGATATTCAGGTTTGGTCGGGTGGTGTAACAATAAATGAAATAAGGGAGATAGTATCAGGGGATTACTGCGCACCTTATCATCCAGACCCATCTTATGAGCAGACATGCCCTACGAATTCGGCTCCTACATTTTCTGCAACNGTTCCAACAGAAGTTGAGAGCGGAAGTGTTAGCATAATACCCTTAAGTATTTCAGATCCAGATGGAGACTCTGTAAATTTGGAAGTTTTGTCAAGCGGTAATTTTGGTAGGTTCTATACAGGTGATGGATACATAGTATGGGAAACNCCGGACGTGAGAGTAAATACATCAGTCAATTTTACAATAAGGATAGATGATTTAAAAGGTGGAGTTGCATCTGCAAATTATTCTGTGGTTGTGAAACCTTTGACTTACTATAAAAATTGGGAGTTCTATAAGGCTGATAGTTCTTTCGGTAAAGCTTTCTACGATGTTGCTCTGACAACTGATGGTTTTTATACACTCCTTGATAAAGATGGTAGCGATGCTGTTGTGAAGTTTGATAATAGTGGGCGCATTGTCGGTACCAAGGTATTACCGAAAATTTTTGACGTCGCAGTGGGAGAAGACGGAGTATATGTTGCCGAAGATAGAGGTGCCGGTATCTTTGTATTGAGTAAGCACTCGTTTAATCTATCTTCAACATTATGGGAAATAGCTACTACAATAAATGGCAGAAACTTTGCGGCAGTTGATGTCTTTGGTGATAGTATATATGTAGCTTTTGTTGAAGGAGGAAATTATGTTGTCAAAAAATATTCAACATCGGGAGGACTTTTATGGACAACTTCTTTTCCAAGAAGTGGGGATTGGTCAATATGCTGGGTAAATTGTTTGAGGGTGAACAAAGATACAGGGGAAATATACCTTTCTGTTTATGAAGATTACTTTTCTGGTCAGGATTATCAAAAAGTATTCAGGATATCACCTTCTGGTTCTGTTTTAGCTTCGAAGACATTCATGAACTGGGCACTTGTTCCTATATATCCATCTGGAACATCGGTATATCTCGTGAGGAACTGGAACATTCTTGAAGCTTATGATCAGAGTTTTAACCTTATAAAGTCTGTAAGTATTTGCTCTTCTTATCCTTCCTTGTGTGTTGCTCAATCTTACTACTGGATAACAGACCTTTTTGTCTCCGGCGGAAAGCTCTATGCTTACGCTGGCAAAAGTGTGTATAATGACAATCTTGATTGGTTGAGAGATTCATTAGCCTTTTTGGAATTTACTTTGGGACTTGATCTTGTGAGTATCAAAGATGTAGGTGTAAGTTATAAAAATATTTCTGAATACGGCTATGGAATTGGAGTTGTAGGAGATTCAGTTTATATGGTTGGAGAATTGGATATTGCTTCAGGTGTAAGCTATCCGTTTGTTCTTAAATATGCCAGATGATCTTTTTTTAATTTTAATGATATAATTTTGATATAATTTGATCCCAAAGTATTTAATCCAAAGTATCAGCCCGAAATGTTTAATTTTATTTATATTTGTATTCTTTATCATTTTTATTCACTATCATTTTTTTCAGAGGTACGCTGAATAGGGAAAAATTTTCCTCTGGAACACGTTTTGCTTATGATGGTGAGATGGGACTTTCTCATCAAGCTCTCTACATAGCAACTGCAGGAGCTTATGCAAATCAAAGAAAGCTTGAAGCTATAACGAATAATCTTGCAAACGCTTCAACTTATGGCTACAAAAAAAATATAGTGGCCTTTGAAGGTTTGTATGAACCAGTGTCGCCAATCACTCCTCTTTCCCCAAAACTTTACTTTCAACTACACAATGAGCAAGTAAGCCAAAGATTCGTATTGTTTGATGAAACCTACATAGATTTCTCCCAGGGAGCCTTGATTGAAACTGGAAATACTTTTGACCTTGCTATAAACGGGGATGGATTCTTTGCTGTGATGACCGAAGACGGAATGAAATTTACGAGAGCAGGAAATTTTACTCTCTCTCCAGAAGGTTATATCATAACTCAGCAAGGTCATAAGGTCTTGGGACAAAAAGGAGAACCCATAAGAGTGCCATTTGAAGAATGGTCTCCGGAGGATGTAGTTATTACACCAGATGGTGGAGTTTTCGTTGGTATAAGGCATGGGGAAGAAAGGAAGAGCATATTTGTAGATAAAATAGCTGTTTATTCTTTACCGCAAGATATAACCATAACTCGCAAAGTCGGAGAAAACCTATTTGATGTCCAAGATATGAGCTATGTTGAGGAAGCTCAAAACTACGAAATATTGCAAGGGTTCTTAGAATCTTCTAATATAAATCCAATATCTGAAATGGTATCTATAATAGAGGTTCAAAGAGCTTTTGAAGCAAACTCAAAAATTATCACCACAGTTGATTCTACATTAGCAACATCCATTAGAGATTTAGGGAGAGTTTAGTATTATGGAATTGATATTATTATGTTGTAGCTGATTTTTGAAATTTAAAAAACTAAAAAAGGAGGTGAAAGAAAATATGTTTAGGTCTTTGTGGACAGCAGCAACGGGGATGATAGCTCAACAGCAGAACCTGGATGTTATTTCAAACAATCTTGCGAATGTATCTACTCCCGGTTTCAAAAAATCAAGGGCTGAATTTGAGGACCTGGTTTACCAAGATTTACTTATTCCCGGTGCGGAAACTTCTTTGCAATCTACAAATCATCCAACTGGTGCGCAAGTGGGAGCTGGAACAAAGCTTTCAGGAGTCACAAAAATAGTATCTCCGGGTGAGTTGCTTGAAACGAACAGAGAACTTGACATTGCAATAGATAGCGAAGGGTTTTTCCAGGTTCTTTTACCAGATGGCAGAATAGCTTACACNAGAGCCGGAAATTTCCAGAAATCCGCAGAAGGAGTGATCGTGACACCAGAGGGTTATCCGCTATTTCCTGAAATAGTAGTACCGCAAGAGATAGTCCAGGTGCAAATAAGTCAGGATGGAGTTGTGACAGGTATAATCCCGGGACAAGAAGATTCTCCGGTTGTTTTGGGACAAATTGAGCTCGCTCGTTTTATAAATCCCTCTGGCTTGAAAGCGATTGGGAAGAACCTTTTTGTTCAGACTTTTGCCTCAGGAGACCCTATAATTGGTATTCCGGGAGAGGAAGGTTTCGGTAGGATTCTTCAGGGGTTTCTTGAAGTTTCTAATGTGAATGCTATTCAGGAGATGGTTGCTATGCTTCTTGCTCAAAGAGTATATGAAATGAATTCACGGGCAGTCATCGCAGCAGACAATATAATGGCGACTACTGTGAATGTTGTAAGGTAAGAAGGGGGTGAATATTTATATGTTTTTGGGTGAAATTTTCATNTCAATTTTCCTTATCACGAAACTTACTTATCAAGATGTTGAAAACATTATAAAGGGAGTTTCAGATTGTGAGGATTGTGAAGTTAAAGTTTTGTCTTTGCATATACCTTTGAAGATGAAACTTGAAGATTTTGATTCAGTTCAAATCGTTCCTCGGGATTCAAAAGCTCTGGGTAGAAAAGTTTTTACTGCTTATTTCCAAAAAGAGGGAAAAAATTTCACTGGAACAGTTTTTGCTTTTATAGATAGAAAGGTTATGATACCTGTTGCAAAAAGAAGAATTGAAAAGGGGGAGAGGGTAGATGGGAAAGATTTTGAGTTCAAAGAAGTCTATTCTACTTTAACTCCTTCTGATTTTTTAAGCAAGGAAGATATTGAGCAGGGAGAGTTATATCTTAAAGTCCCAGTTGGAAAGGGGGAGGTTTTGAGAAAAACTCATATCAGAGAAGATATTGCTATAAGGAAAGGTGATAGAGTAAAAATAGTTCTCAATTCCGGAATAATTTATATTGAGTTCCCTGGTCTTGCTCTTTCTAATGCTAAGGAAGGAGAAATCATAAAGGTCAGAAACATGAGTTCAAACAAAATAGTTTATGGAGTAGCAAGGAGAGATAAGGTAGTTGAAGTAAAGTAATTGAGGGGAAGTATAAAGGAGAGGNAAAATAAAAAGAATTAAGGAGAATAAGGCAAGTGAGTAGAAAATTTAAAGAAACGGGGGATGAAGATGGTAAAATATAACAAAAAAATAGTAAAAGAAAAGTTTTTTGTTTTTGGAGTTTTTATTTCTCTTTTGATTTCAGGTTGTGCAGCAAAGAAGGAGCCTGAATTTCCAAAAGTTCAAGACGTAGAAGAANCAGCTGAGCAGCCTGTTCCACAGGAAGGTTCTTTATTTTACGATGGAAGTCCCCTTTCTAATATATATTCAGACCTTAAAGCAAGAAGAGTAGGTGATGTAGTTATAGTCAAGATAGTTGAGAGCGTAAAGGCCAGGAACAATCAGAGAAAAGATATGTCAAGAAATTCATCTATAAATTACGGCATGGGAGCAAGTTTATCTGAAAAAGGTAAGATAAAAGATGGGATATCTTTTGGCGCCCAGGCTGAGGGGAAAAATTCTTTCTCATCAAAAGGTGTCCAAAACAGTGAGAATTTATTTATAGCAACTGTTGGAGCAAGAGTTATAAAAGTCTTCCCATCTGGAAATCTCCTTATAGAAGGAGAAAAACATATAAGACACGACTCGGAACTGCAAAAAATATATGTTAAGGGAATAGTGAGACCAGAAGATATAATGCATGATAACTCTGTTCTCTCAACTTCTCTTGTTAATGCGAGAATAGAGTATGTGTCGGAGGGAGACTTCGCTCAAAAGAAAAAGCAGGGGTGGCTACAAAAAATATTAGATTTCATCTCTCCATTCTAGGAGGTGGATAGATTATGACAAACCAAAGAATAAAAACGATAAAAAAATATAACCGAAATGAAAAAGTCAGATTATTTTTAAGTTTTCTTATTTTTAGCTTCCCTTTACTTTTCGTTATCACTGAAAAATCATATTCGGCGAGAATTAAAGATATAGCAAATGTTGAAGGTCAGAGGGCTAATTTTCTTGTTGGATTCGGAATAGTTGTTGGTTTGAGAGGAACGGGTGATATAATTTCTCCTAACCTCACGGTTCAAACAATAATAAACTTTTTGCAGAAAATGGGAATAAGACCAGATCCAACTGCTCTCAAAAGCTTTGGAATTGTAGCTCCCAGAACTTTAAGACCGAGGGATTCTGCTTTATGCATGGTAACTGCTGAACTTCCACCTTACGCTAAACCAGGAATGAGAACTGATGTTAAGGTATCTGCTATGGGTGATGCAAGAAGCTTGAGAGGAGGAGAACTCATTCTAACTCCCCTTTTTGGTCCAGATGGCAAAATTTGGGCGACAGCACAAGGACAAATAATAACAGGCGGTCGTGAAATTTCTCGCTCTCCATCTACTCTTGAAGGTGGATTCCCAACCTCGGGAAGAATACCAAAGGGCGCTATAATTGAAAGGGAATTGACTCACTCTTTAAACGAGAAAAAGTTTATAAGAATATTCCTTGACACTCCGGATTTTTCTACTGCAAAGTCTGTTGCGGATGCTATAAACTCATTTTCCGGAGTTGANCTTGCGTATGTTCAAGATGCNGGAACCGTTTTTGTTGCTATACCTTTGGAATTCACCGGTAGAGTCGCAGAATTTATATCTATAATAGAGAATGTGGAGGTTAATCCGGATGCTCCCGGTCGTGTTGTGATAAACGAAAGAACAGGAACAATTGTTATAGGAAGAGAGGTAGGAATTTCTGAGGTAGCGGTATCACATGGAGACATAGTTGTAAAAATAGGGAAAGAACCTTCACCCCTACCCCCAGAATTTTCTACCGCTACCTCAAAATTTGAAAAAAGGCAAGTAAATATATTGGGACCGGCAACCACTGTTGATGAGCTTGTGAGAGAGCTCAATAAAGTAGGTGCTTCTCCGCAAGATATAATTGCTATATTGCAGGCGATAAAATCAGCGGGTGCTTTGCATGCTCACATATCTGCTCAATAATACTTTTTTTGATAAACGAAGACGAAAAATAGGAAAAGAAAAGGGGTGAAAATAGTGTAAAGAAAATGTTGAAAGAAAATGGAGGGAAAATTCTTTTATGAATCAGAATGAAATAAAAAGTTTCAGTAGATTTGGAGATAATAATATAGTAGGAAGTTTCTCATGCATTACTTGTCTCCCGAAACCTTCTCAAAAGGGGAAAGTTATAGATGAGGTATCTCGTGAGTTTGAAGTTTTCTTTGTAAAAGAGTTTTTGAAAGATGCTCTCGTGATGAGTGGAGAACTTTCTGAAAAGTATGGATATTTTTATAAGGATATGNTAATTGAAACTTTGGCAAGGTCTGCAAATTTTGGTGTATCTGATATGCTCAAAAAGGCAATATCAAANAATCTTGAGTTTTTAAGCAAGGGTTTTATAACNTCTGAAAAACAAAAAATCTCTCGTGGAAAGTTTTAACTTTTNGAATTTGAGCTTCTAAATTTTCTCCATAATGGAAATAAAAGGTAAATTTTTTCTCATAACGGGAGGAGCAAGGAGAGTAGGGAGGGAAATTTCTCTGTTTCTTGCAGAGCAAGGTGGAAATCTTTTTATACACTACTTTTCNTCGGAAAATCACGCTCTTGAACTGAAAAAAGAATGTGAGTTCAAAGGAGTAAAAGTTGAACTAATAAAAACTGATATGTCTCGTATTGAAAATTTGAATTCTCTTTTAGATTATGCGAAAAGATCAGATGTTATAATATGCAATGCAAGTTCATTTGAGAGAATACCGATTGAAAATCTCACAGCAGAAGAAATAGAAAAAAGTATGAGGGTAAATTTTCTCTTTCATTTCATGCTTATAAAAGCTATGTGGGAATCTTTGAAGGAAAAAGGAAAAGCAGGAAAGGCTATTTTTATTTTAGATGTTGAGAGAGCAAGAAGAAACTTTATACCGTATCATCTTGGTAAGGAGCTTGGGAGATATTTGGTTGAGCATCTTTATAAGTTTTTTGCTCCCGAAGTTCTTATAAATGGAGTTGCGCTCGGACCAATTTTCCCGCCCGAAGGTGAAAACGAGGAATATCTGAAAAAAGTCGCTCAAAAAACATCTACAAAAAAATACGGAGCAATAAAGGAGGTGATCTCTGCTATAAAATTTTTTGTAGAAAACGATACAATAGCTGGAAGTATAATTCAGGTTTGTCCGTAACCAAGAGAAAAATTATAAGTTTATTCTACTTGTAGAAATTGCTATTTAAAAAATTAGAAAACCTCAGTTGATTTTGAAGAAAAATTTAGAATTCTTCAATTTCTGGATAAAACTGGAATAATCCCAATGAGAAATCAAAAGTTCTGAATTGATCTCCTGGTTTCTTTACAATTGGAAAACCTATTGAGAACCTTATTGGACCGAAAGGAGATATCCATCTTATCTCAAATCCGTATGAAGCTCTGAGATTTAGAATATCTATTTTTTCTTGTTCTGCAAAGACTTGACCTATATCGGAGAACAGAACAAAAAATAAACCTGCTTGTCTTACAACAGGAAAAATAAGTTCAAGATTTGAGATTACTGATTTGTTTCCACCAAGAACTATTTCACCGATTTCGGGAACCTTTTCTTTTTTTCCGAGTGAAAAGTATTCATATCCTCTCACGGAGTATATTCCACCTGCGAAGAACCTTTCTGGATATGGCAGAAATCTTGAAGCGGTTAGTCCAAATCCTCCTCCCAGTCTTAACGCGGGTGAAAATACAATTCCCCATTTTATCGGTATGAAAAATGTATTTGATAGACCGAATTTTACATAGTATAGGTCTCCTCCGAACACGCCTCCTACTTTGCTCCATAAGGTTATAATTTTACCTCGTGATGGAGCGAGCGGATTATCTCTTGTGTCGTTTCTTATTTCTGCTCTCAGAAACCTCAAATCACTCCTTCTAAATCCGGCTCCCGGGTCATCTTCGTAAAGGGGGATTCTGCGACCGATTCTGTCATAAACATCTACTATTTCTATTCCGGGGGACAACACAAATTTTGTTTTTTCTTCAAGGAAAAAACCCGTATTGAATTTCCCGCCAGTTGATATTTTTCTGAACGGTAAAAAGAAGCTTTGGTATCTGAAAAGATTTATACCCATTATGTAGTCTGTATCAAAAGCGTGGTCGTCTTGAAAGTAGAAGTTGAAGAATGCAAATCCTCCGCCAAGAGCAAGATAAAATCCTAAATTCTGTCCCATCCCTCTGAAATTCGCNATTTGTCCCTGAAACATAAGAAATAGTGATTGGAAAAAGTTTCCAAATTGTGGGCTAAATCCTCCTCCCAGAGAAATNGCTCCCATTCTTCCTTCTTTTGNTTCTATATATAAATCTGCCCTGTTATCTTCAAGGAATATTGGGTTAATATCTATTTTTTCAAAAAATCCAGTTCTCATTAAGGAAAAGTAAGATTTTATAAGTGCTGTTCTTGAAAAAGCTTCTCCTTCAATCAGGGAAATATTGCGCCTTATTACGAAGTCCCTTGTTCTTGTGTTTCCCCTTATGTTTATATTCCTTATATAAGATATATCCCCCCGTGAAATTTGAAATTCAATATCTACCATGTCTTTTTCTTTTGATACGAGAGGATCGACTCTTGCCTGAGCGAATCCTACATCTTGGTAAAGTGAGGTTATCCATTCTATATCTTCAACCACTTTTTTTCTTGAAACGAACTCGTTTTTTTTGGTTTTGAGGTTGTCAATTATTTGTTTTTTGTCAAAAATAATATCTCCTGCTAAATCTAACCTTTTTACTTTATATCTTTCTCCTTCATTTACAACTCTGAACAAAATTAATGTTTCTTCTTTTGCGGGGTTAATTATGATTGCGGGGGGAGATTTGATTTCAGCATCAAGGAAACCCCAATCAAGATAACATATTCTTGCGTTTTCTTTATCTAAATTGACCATGTTTATATCTACCTTACCTTCTCTGACTATTTTTTTGAGGGGATTTGTTTCTTTTGTTTGTATGCATTTTTTAAGTTCATCTTCGCTTAACTTTTTTGCTCCTGAAAATAATATTTTTCTCACAAGAAATTTTTTACCTTCTTCTATTTTGATTTTTACTTTAACTCTGTTCTGTGGGAGTTGTTCTATCTCGCTTTCAATCCTTGTGAAGATAAAACCTTCTTTTCTGTATTCGGAAATTATTGAGTCTATTTGAGATTTTAGTTTCATTTCGTCAAAAAAATCTCCTTGTTTGAGTTTCATTATTTCCTTGAATTTTTCCTCGGGAAAGTCTTTTCTGCCTTCAACTTGAATTTCAGAGATTATAGGTTTTTCTTTGAGATAAAATGTTAATGTTCCATCTTTGAAATCTGCTTTTACATCGTCAAAAAAGTCAAGTTTGAAAATTCTTTCTATATCTTGTCTTAAAGTAATTNGGGATAAATTTTTTCCTTCTTTGCTCAAAATTACTGACCTTATATATTCTTCGCTTACTCTTTCTGCTCCTGTGATTTTTATCTCGTATATTTGCCAGATTTGTTGTTCGCTCGATTGTGGTACTTTTTCTGCTCCCAGCTTTTCTCTTTCTTGTTCTTCTTCTTTTATTTCTTCTTTTTGTGAATAAACTTTTTTGGTTAGTAGAGGAAAAATGATGAAGAGCAGAGCTATTACAGAGTAAGAAATCTTTTTGAGTGTTTTTATCATCTTTTTATGTTTTGCTTATTTCTGTCTATTTTTCGTTTATTTTTGTCAA
>AWOA01000015.1 GCA_000494225.1 Candidatus Calescibacterium nevadense OTU 1 | reverse complement strand
TTTCTATTCTTATTCTATCGTATCCTTTGGGTTTTCCTTTTTGGAGCCCTGTTTTGTAGAGCTCTAATGCTTTTTCCTCTTCGTTTTTAGAAAGAAGGATGTCGGCAAGGTGTTCTGCGATTACCGCATCATCTGGTTTTAGTTCGTAAGCTTTTCTTATAATTTCTTCTGCTTTTTCTAAATCTCCTTTTGCGAAGTAATACCATCCGAGGCTATCTATAATATAAGGATCCTTAGGTTTNCTCTTTAGCGCTTCCTCTATTAGTTTTCGTGCCTCTTCAAGCATTTCGCTGTCATAAGGTTGATTTTTTCTCTTCTTATCTATAACATATTCTATTGTCATGTATCCTTTGAGATTGAGGAAATTTGGGTCTTTTGGAGAGATTTTAAATATCTTATCTGCAATTTCTACTGCTTGCTCTATATCTCCAACTTCGTAATATAGTATAGCTTTAAGATATAGAAGGTCTTTGTTATTATTAAATTTTTCTGCGTAGGAGTTGAGTAGTTGGAATGCGGAATCATAGTTTTCTCTTTCTCGTAGAGCAAATATTATTGACTGTATTATTTCTGGTGAAGAAATCTTTGATGTTATTTCAAGTCCGTATTTTATTGCTTTGTCTGGTGAAATTTCTCTGAGAACATCAATTTTTCCTGCTATTGCGTTATCATAGAATTTGGAGTTTTCATTTATTTTATCAAATTCTATCAGTGCCTCTTCATATTTTTTCATTTCATGTAGCGCATAAGCTTTCAGGAGTATAGATATGTCTTTGCTATCCTGGTCTTCAAGTCTATCTTGTATCTGGTTTATTGTGNTTATTACTTCTAGTGTTTTTTTGGCTTTGAGGAGAACCCTCGCNAAGTCAAGCAAGATTTCTGGTTCTTGAATTTCTCTTGTTATTTCATACATATAGTCTGCTGCTTTTTCTGGTTCTCCGGCTTCAAGAAGTAAGTCTACAAGTTGCCTTTTTATAATTATTGAATCATTTTCTTTCAGGAAGTTTTCACAAAGCTCAATTGCTTTGAGAACTTCTCCGTTTTCTCTGTATATTTCAAGTAGTTCTGATACAAGCTGTTCTGTAATGAAACCAAGCTTAATTGCTTTTGAGAAGTTTTCCTCAGCCTTATCTATTTCTCCGGTGAATTTGAGTATTTCTCCGTAGATTATAAAGCCGGTTGGGTCGTTTGGATTTCTTTCGGTGTATTTTCTTGCAATTTCCTTTGCCCTTTCAATTTCTCCTTGTTTCATAGTTTCTATGACAAGAATTCTAAATATTCTCTGACTATTCAGTTTCTCAAAAGCTTTTTCTAAAGATGCGAGTGCTTTCCCTTTTTCTCCTATTTTCAGGCGGAGAACATATATATTTTCGTAATCTCTATCTGTTTTTGCTTTTTCTTCTGCTTTATCAAGGATTTCTGATGCTTCTTTTATTTTTTTCAGCCTATATTTTAGTTGAGCGAGTTCAAAGTATGGAAGAAATCCGATTTCTTCTTTTTTGCTTTTTGATTGTAAGATAAGCTTTTCAAGTTTTTCTTCCGCTTCCGGTAATCTCCCTCTTTTTATATCATATATGGCTTGGAAGTATAATGAGAGTTTCTCATCTCCGCTTTTACCTGATTTTTGATATAAAACTTCTTGTTCCATATCGCCAGTTATATATGTTGATTTTTTCAACGATTTTGCACAGGCAGGGAATATTGATACGACCAAGACTGACAATGCAAAAAAATATAATTCTATCCTATTCATATATGAACAATTTAATTATTTCATCATTTGTTTTCTGTATTTTCTGGGGTTTTCATTGTTTTATTTCTTTTTTTTTCCCGGTTTTGCTTATTTTGTTTTTTCTATTTTTTCAAGTATCTTTCTCCATACGAGTAGGTTGATTAAAGCGATAAATGAAGCCATGACGAAAGTTGCAAAGATCATAAGGTCTTTATTTCCTTTCTCTGCGGATTCTGATATTATGCTTCCTATTCCATATAGTTTGAATTCTTTTCCGCCGAAGTTTATGAACTCCGCAACAAAAGAGCCATTCCATGCTCCCCCCCATGCTGTCAGAAATCCAACATAAATATCTTTCGCAGCCCCTGGGATTATGATTTTCCTTAGCTTATCTTTCATATTCAGTTTTATGGATTCTGATACTTCTAAAATTTCTTTTGGTATTGAGCTTACTCCGGAGAGGGTATTGTAAAAAATATACCATATAGATGATAGAGCTATGATAATTACAGCGTTTATTTCAATCCCATAATTTATTTTAGATAGAGCGAAGAATATAATTGGAAATAGTGCAGTAGCAGGGAGTGATGATAATATCTGTATTGCTGGCATAAGCTTATCGGTAAGATCCCTTCTTAATCCTATAAATATAGCTGCGGGAATAGATACAATTGCAGATATACCTATACCTATAAGAACTCTGATAAGCGTTGGAAATATAGAGATGATAACTTTTCCTATGTCCTCCAATTTTAAGTTTATAATCCTTGAAAACAATAGGATAAAAATTGCGGATATTGAAGCTAAAAGGATGAAGTAGATAATATCGGTTATGGTTTTTCTCTTTATGTGAGTTTTTTCTACGAATTTTGAGATTTTGTCCGGGAAGTCTGATGTGGAAAATCTTCTAATGAACTTCTCTATTGTCAAGAAAATGGTTTTTTCATAGTTTGAAAGTTCATTTCTTGTTCCTCCATATTCAAACTCATATTTGAAAATATTTGATAAGCGTATGAGTGGTCTCCATATCATAAAGTAAGATAAAGCTATGGTAGATGCTATTGCTATGAAACCGAGCATGGCTGAGGTTATATCTCCTTTTTCTGTTGCAGTTAGGATAAACGAACCTATACCTCTTACCTTTATTTCTACATCTCCTATTGAGAACATCTCACAGTACATAAGGAAGTACCATCCTCCGCTGAATGACATCAGACTATTGAATGCAAGAGCTGGGAATGAGAATGGAAAATCTAAAACAAAAAATCGCCTTACCGGACTTAATCTTATAGACCTTGAGAGTTCTAATGCTTCCTCTGGTAGATTTTTTATTGATGAATAGAATGAGAAAATCATGTTCCATATCATTCCTGTTATTATTAGAGTAAGTGTAGCAAGTTCCCAACCTATGTATCCGAGACCGTAAAAAAACATCATAACAGCAGGGGTGAAGCTTAAAACAGGTATGGATTGAAGAACATCTAATATTGCTATAACTATTCTCTCAATTTTCCTTTCAGATATTGCTATATAAGAGATTATTATTGATAAAAGTAGGCAAACTATATATGCAATAATAATTCTCGTAAGGGAGATTAGAGACAAAAGAATTGACTCAAATGATAATTTTATTACTTCGCTCAAATTGTTTTGAGTATTAGAAAATTCCTATTTTTTTTTGAAATAATCAAATTTTTCCCCTGTTCTGAGCGAATTATGAGCAAAAGCTCTTGAATGTTTGCTGTTTTATAAAAATGTCTTATTTTTTTTCTCGGTAGTATATCCAGAATTTTATGATAATCTTTCGGTAGTTCAAACCTCTCAGCATCAGCATAATTCTCAATCTCTGGGGAGCTATCATAGAAGAAAAAAAAGAAATCATTTTCTTCTTCTTCTTCTTCTTTTCTTGCCAATACTTCAAGATTTTTGATGTCATTTAGATTTATATCGTTCATTTTCTTTTTTCTTATAAATAGTGAAGAGTAGGGAAGGAGTTTTATATAAACTTTTTCTAAGGAGAAATCCGAAATTTCTTCATCTATTATTTTTTCATTTTCAGTGCCTTCATTTTCAGTCTTTCCTTCAGTCTTTCCTTCAATCTTCCCTTCGGTCTTTCCGAAGAAGATATTAATTATGTTCAAACCTGTGTTTGTTTTATATATTTTACCTCCGTATCTTATTTTGCCGAATTTTTCTGTTTTTATTTCAAATCCACTTATAAAGTGAAATGAATAGAAGCCGAATATTTTTTCTTTTATCCAGCCTATCCTGAATGCATCAGAAATTTTCATATCTGCGAACGGTAGAAACGGAAAGACTAATCCTTTTTTTGCACTCTCTATGAAAGCTTCATTTATATAATCGCTCCCTTTCAAGCATATTATAAAGTCTTCACTGTAAATTTCCATTTGTTTGTTATTATATATTGATTTCTGTTTCTCTCTTTCTTTTATTGCTCTTTTTCCTTTATTGCTTTTATTTTATCTTAATCTTTTCCCGTTCATTTCATTATTTATCTTATAATTTTTGTGTTTTCTGGTATTAGAGTTTTTAAGAGTTCATACGCTGCTGTTTCTTTTATACCTTGTATTTTTGTCTCTTGTTTTTCTTGTGTGAGTTTATCGTTTCCGAAGATTGGTTCTACATATACATTTTTTACAATTTCTCTTAAAGTGGCGAGGTCTGTGAAGAAATTTTTTTTGAGTTTCTCATTTAAGAGCTTAATCTTTCGGAGTTCATCTAAAATTTTATCTGAGCTTATTCCATATTTTAAAAGCACACTTGCCCTCTTCATTTCCTCTTCGCTTACTAAATTTTGAAATTCACCCGAAATTATTCTCCTTGCTATCTCATCACTTATTCCTATTGTTTCTTGGAATTTTTCCCTTATGAGTAAAATTATAGAATATATTATCAGTTTCTTTGAACCTATACAGTCCGATTCATACCCTAAGGAAAGATAGAGCACGCATTCATAAAGACCATCAATGTTCGTTAGTATTTTATTATCAGAAATGACTACCGGTTTTATTTCCTTTATTTCAATAAAGCTATCGGAGAAAGCAAGGTTTTTCTGATGAAATATAAAATTGGGAAAAATATGATAATAAAAAAAAGATGAGAACTGAATAATAATAAAAATAATAATAAATAATAGGATATTTTGGGTATAGTTAGATATGAATATGAAAGCTCTGACAAAATCAGTCTTTAACTTCATGTTTGAATTTTTGAATACTCTTACAAGGTATCTTGTATTTTTAGCTATTATTGTTTGGAGAACCATACCTCATCCACCTTCATGTAAATTTTATCCTTCTTGCTCGAATTATGCTCTGTTGTGTCTTGAAAAATATAAGTTTCCAATATCTCTAATAAAAATTATAAAAAGGTTATTAAGATGTAATCCATTTTCAAGTGGAGGGGTTGATTTGCCATGATTTATAAAAGGCTTTTTTCTCTATCTATTTTAGGAGCTGCAACCGTCATCTATTTTTTGAAAAAATTTCTGTTCATAATCTTCCCGCCTTTATACTTTATCGTAAGTTATTTAGAAAACAAGAGGAAAAAAAGATATATAGAGAAATACAGGACTGAAAAAGTAGAGATTATGTCTTGGGAAAAATTGAAAAGTGAGTTTGCAAGTAAATTGCAAGAAAAATGAGGTTTTGTGCGACCTCAAAGAAAATTCTGAAATGAGAAAATCTAAAATTTGTTTTATGTTTTTTTTACTTTTTATGATATAATTTGAAATGTAAAGAGGAGGTAATGTTGATGAAAATAGAAAGAACAAAAAACTTTATAGTAGGCTTTATCTTAATTTCTATGCTTTTTACTGTCTCTTACNTCTTCAGCTCGTGTGATAAGATGAAAAAGAATACAGAAACCCAAGAAAAATCTCGCGGTGAAGTATTTTTAAAGATAGGTGATACAGATATAACGGTAGAAGAGTTCAGAGGTTTTATCTCATCACTTCCTGAGGTAAGGCAGATAGAGCTTATAAGGAGTCCTGAAAAAATGACCCAAATTGTTGTAGAATTTATTGAAGCTGTTGCAACATTTGAGTATGCAAAGTCAAAAGGATATTTTGATAGACCTGAAATCAAGATAAGATGGATTTATAATTCAGCGGATATTGTAAGACCATATATTTTTAAAGATGAAGTTGCCCCATATACAAAAGTCGAATTTTCAGAGGTTCAAGATTACTATGAGAAAAATAAAGAAAAGTTTTGGCACCCTGATGTCATACGGCTTATGAAAATAGAAGCTTCTGACAAAAAGGAAATAGAGGATATAAGGAATAAAATAAAAGATATTAGAGATTTTATAAACATAGCCCAAGTAAGACACCTACCAGCAGAGTTTGACTATGGATATATTGATGGAGAGCTTTTGAGAAGATATTTCCCAGAATATGCTGATATGATTTTGAAGATGAAATCAGGTGAAATTTCACGTCCCCTGAGANTGGGGGAAAAATTTGTTATTTTTGCTGTTGCAGATAAGGTTCCAGCAGGTTATTGGGAGTTTGAGAAAGTTATAGATCAGGTTTTCAGGGCTACGAGAGAAAAGAAAATAAAGGATAGAATAAGTAATTTGACCCAGGAACTGATTGCCTCAAAGAATGTTTATGTAAATTTTGATGCTGTTGAGAAGAATTTTGGAGTAAAACTTTCTCGTGAAAAGTTTGAGGAGCTTTTTATGCAAAAATATAAATAAAAATATAAATAAAAAAAATATAGTATCCCATAACAACTCAATTTAAAGATATTTTAATATATGAAGGAGATAATAAAATTTCGTAATTTTGTGAATTTACTATTACCTTATTTATTTTTTGTTGTTTTTCTCAATGTTTTCTCTGCGTATTCCGAGCAGATTTATTATTCAGATGAAATTTTAGCTTATGTGGAAAGGAGACCAATAACAAGGAGCCTGGTATTAGCGTTTATGAAAAATTTCGGAGATGGAGACTTTGAAGAAGCTCTCAATACGATATTGGATTTGTTCGTTATACTTGAATTCGCCGAAAGGCAGAATATAAAAATCCCACAGGAACAAATAGATAGCATAATAGAGAAGATGCATATGAAAAACATAAGAGCTGTTGAGGTTGATTTGCTCAAAAGCGGACTGACACTGCAAGAATATAGAGATTTGATAAAAGCAAAAAAAATTGCTGATGAAATTTTCTTTCAACTTGTCGGTGTTAATTTTATAAATTATAATGAACTCCAAAGGTTCTTTCTAAAAAATAAAGATAAAATCCAAAAAGATTTTGAAAGGAGATTCGTATTATACAAGGATAGTGATATGCAAAATTTTAGCCNACTCGGTTGGGTAAAAAAAGGAGAGTTGAATAAAGTTTACGACGAAGCTATTTTCTCGCTACCTTCAACTGGATACGCNGATGTTATAGATGAGGAAGGTAAGAAAGTAACTTTTTTTATAAAGGAAATAAAAGAGGTAGATTTTTCTGAATTAAAAGATGACCCAAATTTTAGGGATTATTACATAAAAGAAAAATATAAGGAGGTTTTTGGAGTATGGGTAGACGCCCAAAAGCAGAAAATATTCGTAAGAAAAAAGAAAAAATAGAAAAGGAAAAAGCGGAAAAGGAAAAGGTGGAAACCAGAGGTAGAAGAGGAAGGAGAGGGAGGTTGCCCCGTATTAAGGTTGGGGGACCTACCGAGACAGCCGAGGGAAAAGTTGTAGTCGGTATATCTATGGGAGATCCTACTGGTATAGGACCGGAAGTAATAATCAAATCTCTTTTAGATAAATCTATAAGAAAAATTGTTTTTCCCGTTGTGTTCGGAGATAAAGGTGTTCTCGCAAGAGTTGCAGAGGATATAGGCATAACTAATGTCAGGTTCAGGGAGTTGTCTTCTGTTGATATTGTAAGGANTATGGAGGTTGGGGAAGGAGAAATTTTAGTCAGGAGCATATCAAATCTTAAAATGACAAGGTTAAGATATGGTCGTCCCGATAGAAACTGTGGGAGAGCGATGGTCAACTATGTTAAGGAAGCCGTAAATGCTGCTATGGCTGGTTATATTGATGCAATAGTTACAGCTCCTATAAACAAGGAAATAATAAATGAAGCTGGGTTCAGATACGGCGGACACACAGATATGATAGCTGAATTCACCGGTGCAAGAGAATTTACTATGATGTTCGTTTCAAAACATTTCAAGGTCTCTCTTGTAACAATTCATGTACCACTTAAAGATGTCGCAATGAAGATTACTCCACAGAGAATATATAAGGTTGGATTACTAACATGGAAGTTTTTAAGGCAATATTTCGGGCTTAAAAATCCAAAATTAGGAGTGTGCGGTCTTAATCCACATGCCGGTGAAGGTGGATTTTTTGGGGACGAAGAAAAAGATCTTATATATCCGGGAATAGTTTCATTAAGGAGCAAGGGCATAGACGCAGAAGGCCCTCTATCTCCTGACTCTGCTTTCTGGCGTGCTTATAATAAGGAGTTTGACGCAGTAATTGCTATGTATCACGACCAGGGTCTTATTCCTGTTAAGCTTATTGATTTCGATAATGCTGTAAATGTGACCGTAGGGATACCAATAATAAGGACATCCCCCGGACACGGAACAGCGTATAATATTGCTGGACAGGGTAAAGCAAATCCTGAACCTATGAAGGCAGCAATTNGGTTGGCTGCTGAAATGTTCACNACAAAGAAGCAAATAGATGCTCAAAAACAAATAATGTCAAAGGAAGAAATGGAGATTGAAAAAGAGATAAAGAGGTACAGAGTTACTGAACAAGAACTTGAAGAATATGTTTATTTATAAGAATAAATTAAAATAACTCTTGATGCTTGGGGTAATTTTTCAATATGTTATAGGGTTCTTTTTACCTGAATTTTTAGGGTGTCCTTATTGTTCTGTTTCTTCCGGTACGCGTAATCTTGATTTCTGGCAGAGTTTCTTATACGGTTCCGGAATTTTATTGATCTTCCTTATTTTCAGCGGTATACTGGTGGGTTTGGTTTTCTTTAACATCTCAAAAAGAGAAAGATAGGCTCTAAAATATTCAAAATATTTAAAATACAAAATATTCAAAATATTCAAAATATTTTCACATAAAAAATTCGTTTCAAATTTTTTAAATTAAATAGTGTATCTGATGATTGATATAAATAATCTGTCCGTAATTTCTCTATTATCAGTCAGATTTTTGATGAAATTACTAGTAGTTTTGGTAAGGGGAGGATTTACTTTTTCTAATCTCACTTATATCTTGATTTTGCTTTTGGCTTTTCTTTTCGAAATTTTATTTATAAGGTTAAGGAGGCTTAAATCTAAAAGAGAAATTTTATTCTTTTNTATTTCTGCATCCCTTATTGTATTTTTCCCCTTCCTTATCTTTGGACGGGATATCTATCTTATAGCTTTTTTAGTTTTAATAGATGTCATCTGCTTTCTATATTTCTTCTATAGATGGAGTATAATTTTTGGAGTTTTTCTTGTATTTTCACTTTTTTCATTCAACTTGTCCGGATTCATTATTGCTAATTCAATTAATTCATTTGATGATATATCAAGGGCTTTGGAAAAAGGAAATTTAAATCTCGCAAAAGGTAGAATAGAAGGTCATGAGCTGGGAAATATTATTTACAAATCAGGGGAATATATGAAGGTAATCTTTGATAAGGGAGAAGAATTGACTTTATTTGTTAGAGCGTTGCCTTACGAGAAGGAGATATTATTTGTAATCTCTGTTGCAATTTTAGCTATTTTGTCTTTATACTTGCTT
This sequence comes from Candidatus Calescibacterium nevadense OTU 1, assembly GCA_000494225.1. Lineage (GTDB taxonomy): Bacteria > Calescibacteriota > Calescibacteriia > Calescibacteriales > Calescibacteriaceae > Calescibacterium > Calescibacterium nevadense. Next base: position 60,524 of record AWOA01000015.1, on the reverse strand, counting down.
TCTTCCTTAGAGGTAAGGGAGAGAAAAAAAAGAGATATTGATATACAAGCAAAGATGAGAATAGAAGAAAAGCATAGCTTGGTAGATAGTTCTGGAACCATTCGGAGTGAAGACGATATGTCCGAAAGTATGTATTCAAGTGAGCTCGTAGATGCTGAGTTAGACAATCTTAAAGCGAAAATAGAGAATGATAAAATTCAGTTAGATTATATTGAGAGAGCATTGAAAGATTTTGAGATGAGTTTGCAGAAATTCAAAGCTGTTCAAGATATGGGAAAATATTTGTTTGATATTGTGAAAAAAGCAGAGGAGGTTTTATCTAAAAAAGTTGAACCGAAGTTAGATGAAATTTTAGAATTGAAGGATTTAATCTCAAAACTCTCAGAAAATCTCAAATTGAGCCAAGGGGAATTGATGAATTTTAGGACAAAACTTTGGAATTTTAGTGCAAGAATGAATTTAGTTTTTAGAGGTTTGGAATATTATTTCCACGAAATATTTTCTCCGCTTGGTGGGTTAGAAAATGAACTCCAAAAACTCAAACTTTTATTCTCAAATGAACAAAAGGAGGAGGAGCTAGTTTTAAAAGCTTTTGATAATTTTAGAAAACATCTTGAAGAACTTGAGAAGGTTTTAGAAAATTTTTCTCACGAGATAAATTCAAGTTTTGAGAACATAGGAATTTTGGCTTTTAACTCTCATCTTTTAGCTTATAAGATAGGTGACAAAGCAAGGGCTTTTGACCCTATTTCATTAGCAATTGAAGAGCTTATCCTTCACAAGATGGATGTGATAAAAAATGAGTGGTTCGAAAACTATGAAGAAGTAAAATCAATTATAAGAGAATTGAAGGAGATTAAAATATCTATAAATTATAAGATTATAGATGACCTTTTAGCAGCCGTAAATTCCATCAAAAACGATATAGAGTGGAAAATCTCTTCTATATTTTCTCTTATATCTTCTAATTCTGAAGCTTTCAGGAGAATAGATGAAGCTTTGGAAAAATTGTCTGAAAATGTTGAAGAGCTATTATCTTTGCTCCAAGCTCTTTCTTCGTTATTAGATAGTGGTTTGGAAATCATAGAAAAATACCCATCATATTTTGAAGAAAATAAAAGATTTATATCTAACATAAAGAAGGTTCTGGGTGATTTAGATGGAAAAAAGGATAACGAATGATGGGAGAAGAAAAAACGGATAATATTAGGGGGATGAAAAGAGTATTCAATATAGACTTTTTCAATTTACGAATACCTTTATTTTTGTTATTTTTCGCATCAGCAATTTATTCTTTCTATCTATTAGATGATATTTTCAGTTTTCCTGATATTATTCTTTTGAATTTGGGATTTATATTACTGGCTTTCCTCCCTTTGCCGGATGTAATAAAAGTATTTTTTTCCTTGTGGTTATCCTTTTTTGTTTCGGGATTCTCTATTTTAAGAGTCTCTAATTACTCAATCGTTAATTTATCTGATATCGGTTTCCTTATGGCTTCCTTTATTCTCTTTATAATATCTTTCCTTTTCTCATTAGCACTTATCTTGTTATTTAAATACAGGTTAGAACTAAGAGAGCTTTCAAAAGGAGAAGAAGAAGCATTTGGAAGGAGGGGGGAAACAAAATTCGTATCAACAGAACAAACAAAGCGTGAATTCTTGGTAGAGCAGCTAAAAAGGAAGTTTCAGTTGCTATCGCAAGAAATTGAATCGGACCTAAAATTAAAGCATAGTTCAATATTAAAAAGGCGTGATGAGATTTTTAAGTCTATTGAATTAAATAAAAAAAATTTGTTAAATTATTATTCTATTCTTCATAGGATCCGTCCAAGGATTTTTAATGAGATACAAAGGGATAGGGAATTCAAAAATTTAATTGATTCCTTCCTTGAAAAGATTAACACATCATTTACCGATAATTTCTCAAACGTATTATCGGATTTGGATAAGATAAATAGTTCTATTACAGAAATAAATTTTGCTCAAACTCCGATCTCCTCTTTGAGAAGGCAACGGGAAGATTTTAATATTCAGTCGTTTAGAGATAAGATAGAGGAGTTTAATCGTTCTAATTTGGTAGAAAATATTATATTTGTTCAGAGAAAGGTTTATGGATTAAAATCAATTTTTTATTCCTTTCAAAAGATTATGCAAGATTTTTCAAGGATACCTCACACATGTTATAGTATTTCTATAAAGGTTTTGCAAATAGCTTCTTCATCAGGGGATAGTGATGTTAGAAGAAATCTATCAGCAATAGTTCAGGATATAGATAGCTTTTCCTTCAAGGTATCGGTTAATATAAAATATATTTTAAGCAGGATGCAAGATTTTGAGAATAAACTCCTTTCATTTTCAGAGGCTTTTGAGCTTGAAGTTCAGAAGATCCAGCTGCTCTCTATCTCTATAAACGATATAGGTTCAAGATATGTTGATTTAGCAAAAAATAGAATTGAATTTTTTAACGAACAATATGAAAAAATTCTGGGAGAAGCAGATAAGTTTTCGGAAATGGACAAAGAAATAAATTCAATTTTTTTGAGACTGAAAGAAGTGTTAGTTATGNGTGAAGATATCAAAAATAGGGTTTTATCTCTATCATCAGCTCAATGGTTGCTTTTTNTGCGTAAAGAGCTTGATAATAGAATACAAATCTTATCTGAAATCCTTTCATTATTGGATAACCTCCTCAAAAATGTTTCAGAATATATTGAAGATATAAATTCTATCACATTACCAGATATTTTGATTTATTATCAGGGATTAAAAAGCGTTCAATACGTAGGAAAAGTCAATAGTCTGATGTTAAAAATTTAGTTTTTCGTTATCATGTAGGAAAAGGTATAAGTTGCTTTTTGTTTCCTAAATTATATTCCATAAATTGGTTTATCTATGTTTTATGATTTGATTCAGAGAAATGATTTCACTTTATATGTAGTGACGGATGATAAATTTTTACCTTCTTCTGCCAGTAAAAAGGATATATCTTATATCAGAGATATTGTAAAGAGGTGTGCAGATGGCGGAGCAAAGATTTTCCAGTACAGAGCCAAACTGATAGAGCCTGTATTTCAAATAAAACAAGCTATGGCTGCAAAGGATGAATGTGAAAAAAATGGGCTAATTTTTTTTGTAAATGATAGAGCTGATTTAGCTTATATTATAGGAGCTTATGGGGTACATGTTGGTCAAGAGGATATACCTCCTGATTTTGTGAAGGAAAAGTTTAGTATTTTGAGGATAGGTTTTTCAACGCATAATATAAAGCAGGTAAAGTCCGTACGTTATGAGATAGTAGATTATATAAGTTTTGGTCCGATTTTCGGTACGAGAACAAAGGAAAGTATATATCCTGCGACTGGTATAGAGAATTTGCGAAGAGCCCTAAAAATTTCTCGCGTCCCTGTTGTTGCCATAGGTGGAATAAATTCCGCTAACGTAAGAGAAGTTGTAAGAACAGGATGCAAAGTTGTTGCTTGTATATCTTATGTCCTTGAGAATCATAAAGAGATAACAGTCAGGTGCAAGAGGATTATCACAGAAGCCATGAATGAAATTAGATTGATGGGATTAAATTGATTTGCTTTTTTGCTGAATTGATTTGATATTTGTCGTTTATTTTATTTACATTTATTTTATTTACCTTTTTGTATTTATCTTTTTGTATATTTTAGCAAGGTTATTTTTTCCCTTTCTTCTTTTATGACAAAGGGAAATATTAAGATTGATAATAAAATAGACGAAATTAGTTTTATAAGAACTAGAAGTAAGGTTTCGGGTTTATCTACTATAACATTAAATGATATAATCAGAGATGATAATAAAGTTAAAATAAAGGTTAGGGAAACTATTCCTATAAAGTCTCCTGAAAATATGTGTGGAATGAATGAGGAGACTAAACCCACTATGATGTAAGTTGAAGCCGCTAATGGGCTCCCTCCAAATATAACCCTCAAAACTGCTAAAAGGTAGGATATTAGTGTTACGTTGAGAGCTTTTTTGTCGCTCTGTGCTATCCAGTATGCAGCCAGAACGGAAAATACATCAGGAAAAAAAGCAAAATAACCAAAATAAACATAAGGTAAAAATAGTAAGAAGATAAACACTGATAAAAATAAAAGTTTATTTCTACTTATATCACTCTTATTTCTTATTAACCTCATTTCGGTATAAAAAATAAAAAATATATTTATTAATTTATATATTTTGTTTATATATCAATCCTTATATATTATTTTCTTCTTCCACAATCACTGAAACATATAGAATATCAGATAGGTCAAAGAAAATTTCTACTTCCTCATTTTCTACTTTTCCTATTTTTATTCCTGCGGGAGAGCTGAATTTGTTACCAGATGTTTTGGCTTCCTCTCCTTCTATACCTTCAATCGGGCCCGATGAAGCAAATATCTTCATTTTACCATCAGGACTCCCTTTTAGTATGGCTCTTATTTTTGAGTTTGGAAAAACCGCATCAACATAAAAATTTGGAGAAAATACAGTTATGATTTTGCTTGAATTTTCATAGACTTCTATTACTCTACCAAATAGTTTACCGTTTATTGCAACGAGGGAATATTTCTTTATTCCATCTTTAAGGCCACCGTAGATTATTGCTTCTTTTGGGAACTTATCAGGGGGGATTGATATAATTCTGGTTATTAATACTTTGTAATTTTCTTGAAATACAAAAGATATAGATGAGTTATATTCTGAAATTTTTACATCTTCTACCTTCTTTGTGATTTCATTAAGTACTATTTTTGCTATTTTTTCTTCTTTTGTGTAATTACTACCACATATATCTTGTTGAGATAAATATATTCTGTGAATTTTTTCAAATCCAGGAATTTTTATGTATAGGTCTAATTTTTCAATAACGAATAAAGTTGAAATCAAAATTATAGCTACCAAAAGCTTCAGTATATTCATCGTGTAGAATTAATTAATTCATGAAATATTTACTCTTGATAGAAGTTCTAAATCTTCAAGAGCTTTTGCACAACCTTTTACAACTGCGAGTAAAGGTTCTGGTGCTACTACTGCTTTTACTCCTGTTTCGTCTTGAATAAGCTTGTCAAGTCCCTGAAGAAGAGCACCTCCTCCTGCAAGGTATATTCCTCTTTCATATATGTCAGCTGATAATTCCGGGGGTGTTTTTTCAAGAGTATTTTTTATTGCTGAAATTATTGCTAATATTTGTTCTCTGCACGCATTTACTATATCTCTTTGTGTTATCCAGATCTTTCTTGGAACTCCGGTAGATACATCTCTTCCATGTATTTCCATACCTTTTTCTGGTTCCACTTCTATTGCAGCTCCTATTTCTATTTTGAGTTGTTCCGCTGTTCTTTCTCCTATGTGTATGCCGTGAGTTCTTCTGACATAGTGTATTATGGCTTCGTCAAGTTCGTCACCAGCTATCTTTAATGATGTTGAGCAAACTATTCCTGCCATAGATATAACTGCAACCTCTGTTGTTCCTCCACCTATATCTACTATCATATTGCCACCGGGTTGTTCTACTTTGAGTCCGGAGCCTATTGCAGCCGCCATAGGTTCATATATAAGGTAGACTTCTCCCGCGCCTGCGAGCTCAGCTGCTTCTATAACCGCTCTTTTTTCTACGGGAGTTATTATCGAAGGTACGCCTATTACGACTCTGGGTTTGATAAATCTATTTCCACCGTCTAATGCTTTTTTTATAAAGTATGATAGCATGGCTTCTGCGACATCAAAGTCTGCTATAACTCCGTCTCTTAGAGGTCTTATAGCTTTTATATCTTCAGGTGTTCTACCTAACATTCTTTTAGCTTCGTTGCCGACTGCTATCACTTTTTTTATCCCACCTTTGAGTTCTATTATAGCAACAACGGAGGGTTCGTTTATGATTAAACCTTTCTTTGAGTGCCAGACAAGAGTATTAGCTGTTCCTAAATCTATTGCAAGGTCGCCGGGTTGTCCGAATATTTTTCTCAGAAAATTTTTTATAGACATCTGATTTTTTTTGCGAGCCCATGAGGGGACTCGAACCCCTGACCTCCTCCTTACCAAGGAGGCGCTCTACCTCTGAGCTACATGGGCAGAAAATGGAGCAGGCGACGGGACTCGAACCCGCAACCCCCAGCTTGGAAGGCTGGTGCTCTGGCCGATTGAGCTACGCCTGCACTCATTATAGAGGTAATTTTACTTTTTGAGAGATTTAAATTTAATATATCCAAAAATTTTATCCATATTTGTGAAAATTTTTTTCTCTTTTGTGTTGTATAAGCGAAAATTTGCTTTTGCTGTAAAGAAAAATACAAAAATACATATATATTTTACTTTTTTACTATATATATAAAAATTATATAAAAAATGAATATAGCTTTTGTTGTAATAGGTGAGGAAATAATATCGGGTCTTACGGATGAAAAGAACTTCAAAAAGGTCGCCTCTGAACTTTATGATCTCGGCTTTTCTCTCTACCTGCAGGTCGTGGGTGATAGAAAAGAGGACGTAAAATTTGCTCTTGATAAGGCAGAAAAATTTTCAGATTTTATAATTTGTTCAGGAGGTCTGGGATCAACTTCTGATGATATTACACGCAAAGTTGCAAGTGAATACTTCTCTTTACCTCTAAAACAGTATGAAGAAGCCGTGGAGTATATGAAAAGAAGACTTGAAGAAAGATCTGGAAGAAAGTATGACGATATTCCTGATTACCTTAAAATTCAGTGCTCATTTCCCGCTGGTGCTGAAATCATTCCTAATACGAAAGGTTCTGCTTTTGGTTTCAAGATAAGAAAAGGAGAAAAAAATTTTTATTTCCTTCCGGGTGTTCCATTTGAGTTCTCAGCTATGTTTGATGAATTCGTCCTCGAAGATATAAAGAAGCTTTTCCCTAATGCTTTCAAATATGAAAAAGCAGTTTTCAAAATATTTGGTCTAACAGAAACACAGATAGAAAATCATATAGAGCAAATAGGTATTCCTGATTCGGTCATAAGAATTTCTTATTTCCCATCTTTTCCAGAAGTTATGTTAAGGATTATTGGTAAAAAGCATGAAAGCTTTTTTGAGTTTATAGAAAAGGTAAAAGATACTATCGGCGACTTTATATATTCTGATGATGTAAATAAATCATTCAAAGATGTGGTCTCAGATTTTTTGAAAAGAAGAGGTTTTTCTATTTCTGTTGCAGAGTCTTTCACTGGCGGAGAGTTATCAAATATGATCACAGATGTGGCTGGCGCATCTTCTTATTTTAAGGGTGCAAAAATTGTCTATACTGCTGATGCTAAAATAAATCTTGGAGTAAGTAAGGATATAATAGAAAGGTTTGGGACGGTTTCACATGAATGCGCTCGTGAGCTTGCAAGAGCTGCTAAATCAAAGTTCAAATCTGATATCGCATTATCTACAACCGGTGTAGCCGGTCCAGATAAATTAGAAGGTAAAAATCCTGGACTATTTTATATAGGTGTGGCTTATCCAGATAATAAAGTTGAATCCTTTGAGTTTTTTTTCAACATAGGGAGAAAAAATTTGAAAGTTCTTGGAGCTTATCTTGCTCTGAAAATTGTACTTGACTTTTTGAAAAAAACTGATGGAAAATAAAATTTTACTTTAAACTCAAAATTATTTTTTCTTTTTTGATTTAATTTTTCATTTTGATTTTATTTTTAGAGTTTTTGGGTGTATGATAATAGTATCAACAAAAAGTGAGGATTTTGAGGGAGTTTTCAAGAGAATATTGGCAAGGAATATATCCCCTGATTCTACAATTGAGGATAGGGTAAGGAAAATAATAATCGATGTAAGAGAAAGAAAAGATAAAGCTCTTATTGATTACACAAGAAAGTTTGATGGATGGAATCCGGTCTCTCCTGAAAGGTTGATAATGACCAAAAAGGAAATAGAACAAGCAGAAAAGTATATAACAAGAGAAGATAGGAAGGCAATAGAGAAGGCTGCTGAAAGAATAGAGAATTATCATAAATCAACCTTTCCGGGAAATGTTATATATAAGGAAAGGGGCGCAAAGATAGAGAGGGTAGTTATACCCTTAGAACTTGTTGGTTTGTACTGTCCCGGAGGAAAGGCGGGATACCCATCAACAGTCCTTATGTCGGCGATTCCGGCAAAGGTTGCAGGAGTAAAAAAAATATATCTTGCAACTCCTGCTGTTCAAGGTAAGATAAACCCATACACGATTTTTGCTGCGAAGGTTGTGGGAGTTGACGCGATATTCAAGATCGGAGGTGCGCAAGCAATAGCTGCCTTTGCCTTCGGTACAGATGTGGTACCATCGGTAGATAAGATAGCTGGACCTGGGAACATTTATGTGGCAACTGCAAAACGGCTCGTTCAAGGATCAGTAGGAGTTGACCTTATTGCTGGACCTTCTGAACTTGTTACAATATGCGACGGTTCTGTTCATCCTCTTATACCAGCAATAGATATAATAGCGCAAGCTGAACATGATGAAAGAGCCCTATGCGTCGCTGTCTCGCATGTTGGACCATATTTACATCAGATAAAAAATATCGTTTATTTTCTTATGAAGATAATGCCGAGAAGAGATATTATAGAAGAAGCTTTTAGGTCGCAAAGCGTGTTGATTCAAACAAGATCTCTTGAAGAATCTATAGATTTGGTAAATAGGATAGCTCCTGAACACGTCGGTGTTCTCACAAGGAATGCCATGAAGGTTGCAAGGGAAATAAAAAATGCTGGGACGGTTTTTGTTGGTGCTAATTCTCCTCCGGCGGTCGGTGATTATATAGCTGGTCCAAGTCATGTTTTGCCAACCGGCGGAACTGCCAGGTTTGCGTCAGGACTTTCTGTTGAAGATTTTGTTAAAAAAACAAACATAATCTTCTTTACAAGGAGAAGGATGGTGGAGGTTTCTGAGCATGCGATAAGGCTTGCGAATATGGAAGGACTTTTCGGACACGCATTTTCGGTGGAAAAGCGCCTCCAAAAAACAATAAAATCTCTTGATTACATACTTAAAATATACGACGAGGAAGGTAAAAAAACAAACAAAAATAAAGAAGCGAATAAAAAATAAAAATCATCAATACTTATTATCTTACCATTTTTCTTCTTTTTGATATTGGTTTAAGCCTTATCTCTCTAATTACATGGTTAGGTTTCCTACCGCGCCTTTCCGGTGGAGGCGGCGGATTAATTTTGTTCAGTTCAGTTAGCATATCTGTTGTCCTTCCACAAGTTATACATTTGTATATTCTTAAAGACCCTTCGTTTGTTGTGAAAAACTCTACAAACATGATCCCTTCACACTTTGTACATCTCATAGGCTCTTTCCTCCTTGTTTTTTGAGGAAAGAACCTTTACCCCTTTTTCCCCAGACATATTTTAAATTAATCGGAATTTTTTTGAGGTATTTGAGTGGGAGATTACAAATTGGGAAATTGTTTTTCTTCAAGTTAGAAAATTGTTTTTTCGATGGTTTTCACTTTCAAGGGTGATTTAGAGCGTCTTTTATTTTTTTTATTTCTTCTATTATTTTTTCAAACATTTTGTAGTCTATTGATGTTTTGGGGTCAGATAGAGCCTTTTCTGGTTCTGGGTGTGTTTCAAAGAAGAATCCATCAACACCGACCGCTGCTGCTGCTCTTGAAAGAAATGGAACAAGCCATCTTTGGCCTTCAGATATTCCTTCGCCAGCTGATGGTTTTTGTACGCTGTGTGTTCCATCAAAAATTACATTTGCCCACGTTCTCATTATAGGAATTCCTCTGAAATCAACGATAAGGTCCCCATATCCAAATGCGTATCCTCTCTCACACAACATTACTTTTCTGTTCCCTGTTGTCAGAACTTTTTCAACTATGTATTTTGTGCTTTCAGGAGATGCAAATTGCGGTTTTTTTATGTTAATTGGTTTTTGCGTATTTCCAGCTTTCAGTAGTAAATCTGTTTGCCTTGCGAGAAAAGCGGGTATTTGTATCACATCTAACACCTCTGCCGCTATTTCAACTTCTTCCTTACAGTGAATATCTGATAGAACGGGTAATCCAATTTCATCTTTGACTCTTTTTAGAATTTTAAGACCTTTTTCAGGTCCAGGACCTCTGAAAGAATTTATTGATGTCCTATTTGCTTTGTCGTAGGATGCTTTAAAAATTAGCTGTATCTTATGCTTTTCTGCAATTTTCAGTAGGGTTTCAGCACACTTTAAAGTGAATTCTTCACTTTCTATAACACAAGGACCGGATATAAAGATTAGATCTTTACCTACGTAACATTTTCTCGTACCTTCTTCTCCTATTTCGAATTCTCTTTGAACCTCATTCATTTAGGATTTTCAGTTTACCTTTTGTTTGTTTATTGTTTATTTTTCTGCTTTTCTTATTTTTCTCAGAAGCATCTTTATCGGGTCAAAATACTGATCAGCTACACTTTCTTTCAGTGGTATTATTGCGTTATCTGTTATGTGAATTTCTTCTGGGCAAACTTCTGTGCAGCACTTTGTTATATTGCAGTACATAATTCCTTCCTGTTCTTTCAGGTATGAAATTCTGTCAAGCGAATCCATAGGATGAGATTCAAGATATGCGGTGAAAACTAAATATGCTGGACCGACAAATTTGTCAAATAGTTTGTGTTCTCGGAGAACATGGCAAGTGTCAAGACACAAAGCACACTCTATACATTTTCTCATCTCTCTACCTTTTTCTATTTCTTCGTCTCTCATTAACCATGTTGCGTTTTTCCTTGGGGTAAATCCGACATCTCTTATTATTTTTCTCCTTGTTCGCAAGTTCCACGATGTATCTGCGACGAGATCTTTTATGTGGGGATAGGCTTTAAGTGGTTCGACTTTTATTGGTTGTTTTAGTTCTTCAATTTTTGTTTTGCACATCAAAGAGGGTTTTCCATTTATTTCGGCTGCGCACGAACCACACTTTGCTGCTTTGCAGTTCCATCTTACAGATATATCTCCGTCAATTTTACTTTGAACATATAAAACAGCATCAAGAACCACCATACCTTCCTGATATGGTATCTCATACTCTTTAAAATCACCTTCTCCCCTTTCCCCTCTGAAAATCATTATTTTAACTTTGCCATTTTGGCCTACCATAGGTTTTTGTTACCTCTTTTTTATTTTTGTCTTTTTTCTTTTTATTTATTAATTTTCGTTATTTTTTTTCTTCTCATTTTCTGCAAGTTCTTCATAAGATTTTTTAAACCTCATAATTGAGGTTATAAAGCTTCCTAAGAATATTATTGTTATACCAGCGGGCAAAAAAATTACTTTCTGTGTAATGTAGTAAAGGATTGAATCTAAAAATAAAGATACTGCTGTGATAAATATTCTTTCTTGTCTTCTCATTAATCCTTCTTTTGGGCTTAATCCTAATGCTTCGGCTCTTGCTCTCACATAACTTACAAGCATAGAAAATCCCATAGCAAGAGCAGTGATAACCGAATACGTGTAGTAACCTTTTTTGGTCAGGAAGAAACAAATTGATGAAAATATTGCTATTTCTCCTATTCTATCTAATACTGAATCCAATAGTGCGCCGGATTTTCTTATTATCTTTCTTTCTCTTGCTACTTTCCCATCTAATATATCTAATATTCCTCCTGCTGTTATGAAAATAGCACCTATGGATATTATGTCCAAAGATATAAAGACGGCACCAAGTAAGCTCAAACCAAGCCCAAGTAAAGATATGTTTTGAGGTTGGATATTATAAATGAATTTGGCTTTTGAAGCTATCCAGTATAACCAATTACCGAAAGCTGTGTAAATGCCTCTAAAAATCTCTGGTATTGATGTGCTTTCTCTTTCTATTCTTTCCTTATCATAATCTGAAATAGATTGATATGATGTCATGAATACTACGAAGGAAAATACCATAACAATAATGAAAATTGTCCCTACTATTAGATTTAGTACAGAGATATCCATTTATTACTTTTTATTTTATCTTTTATTCCTTTTGTTGTCTGTTTTATTATTTTTTTTTGCCCTGTTGCAATAATCTGAAAACTATAATTTTTCTCCTTTCCTTTAAATTAAATCTAAAAATTTTGCCAAAATTCTACTTTAAGTTCAAAGCAATTATTACAATTAAATTATTTTAGTTTTTAAAGCTATTTTAACTCATATGTTCATAACTGCAAGTTTCAAACACGTTTTAGGTAAAAGATGGAAAAATCAAATCCTCAAACTTGTGAGAGATCCCTCTTCTGCTGGAAGATTCTACTACATATATCACAAGAGAATTCGTGGAGATTTTATAACTCCGCAAACATACACAATAAAAAGAAAGAAATTTCCAGAACTCAATCCTCATTGTGTAAATTATACAGTAGAAAAAGCAAGAGGCATTTGCAATGATGTAAATCAAGAGGACAGAAACAAAAAGAGCTTATATTCGTGGAAGATCTCTACGAAAAACTCAAGAAAAAAACATTTGCAGTGAGAATAAAGAAGAGAAATCGAAAGAAAATGAAAGAAAAGAGAGAGGGAACTTTATCGAGTCCAGATGCAAAACATGGAACACATAAATGAAAATTATGAGTCCTTTGATGGTGCAAGGGAATTGGGATGAAATAGCGGAAAGATTAGTTAGATCATGACAGCTTTTTAGTGAGTGAATAATTTTGTAGTGGGTAAATTAAATAAAAATTAAATTTAAATAATATGACCTATGAGAAGAGATAAGAAAAAAAGAGTGGCTATACTTGGCTCGACCGGTTCAGTAGGGACACAATCAATTGAAGTTATAGATAATTTCCGAGATAGATTTGAAGTTGTTGGACTATGTGCTGAAAAGAATTTCAAGGTTCTTGCGGAACAAGTTTTGAAATATAAACCAAAGTACGTTTGGATATCCGATGAGAGAAAGAGTGATTTTGAGAAAGAACTGAAAGAAAGAAACTTTGATTCAAGATTTGAATATATCCAACCTTCAAGATTGGTTGCACTTGATGATATTGATTTAGTTGTTGTAGGAATTCCTGGTTTTAGTTCTGTTGAGCCTGTTTTTTACGCAATTTCAAGTGGTAAAGATGTAGCAGTAGCTTCAAAGGAGGCTATTTTATGTGGAGGTTCTTTAATTTTTGATCTGGCAAAGAAAAACGGAGCAAAGATTTTACCAGTAGATAGTGAGCATTCATCTTTGTGGAAAATAATAGACCTATACCCAAGAGAAAGTATAAAGAGAGTTTTTCTGACTGCATCAGGGGGACCGCTGTGGAACCTTCCAAAATCTGAAATAGAAAACGCTCCCTATGAGAAAGTAATAAAACATCCTGTATGGAGTATGGGGGCTAAAATAACGGTGGATAGTGCTTCGCTTATGAATAAAGCTTTTGAAATAATTGAAGCATGTTATTTATTTTCTCTTGAGCCAGAAAAGGTAGGTGTAAAGGTTCATCCAGAAGCTATTGTTCATTCTGCTGTTGAACTAAAAGATGGGACTACAATTTTCAGCTCACATTTTCCGGATATGAGAATTCCCATAATGTATGCTATGCTTTATCCTGAAATACCTGATTTGCCTTTTGAGATTCCATCTATTTGGGATAAATCTTTGAGGTTTTTTGACCCGGATTTTGAGAGATTTCCTTCTTTGCTTTTGGGGTGGAGGTGTGCAGAGCTCGGAGGACCTTTCCCTTGCATTTTAGTTTCCGCAGATGATGTTGCATTCTCATACTTTGTTGAAGGAAAAATCCGTTTCTGGGATATATACTGCGTTGTTGAGAAAACAATTTCTTACTTTGAAAAGAATAGGGAGCTTTTACCATCAAAGGTCTCCTCTCTTGACGATATTGTGAGAATTTCAGATATTTCAAAACAAGTTGCAGGGAATATTGCCAAAGAATATTGCCAAAGAGCGTAGCAGGGTATCTGGATAGTTTGAATTCGGTTGATAAAATTGCCTATTTGATTTTTTCATTTTATATTGCTAAATTTTTATTTTATTAAATGCTTTTTGTTGATATAAATGGGTTGGTCGGAGTTCATGTAAGACGCAGCAAGAATGAGATAGATATAGTAAGGTTTAGTTCGGAGGATGAGATTTTTGATTTTCCTGATGAGGATAAAAGAACTTTTTTTTCTGATTTTTTCTCTTTTAAATTCTTTGATTTGCCTTTCGGGGGCAAGAAAGCAAGGTCCACGATTGAAATTGAACTTTCACAGGAAGAAATGAAAGAAACAGAAAAATATATCGCTTATGTTCCAAAAAAGAAAGGTACATCTTTTGCTATAATATATGATTCTTCATATTGTGAAAGTATGTTTTCAAAGGGGTTTTCTGAAATTCTTTTTAAACCCGTTTGTTTGCTTTCATTTTCCAAAAAAATAAAGGATGGAATTTTTGTTGATATTGATAACAATTTTTGCTCATTAGCTTATAAAGATAGAGACTTCGTAAGATTTGGAGCTTTTAGATATTTAGATATAGATGATATCAAATTCTTTGCTAATCTTATTCTATCTCAGGTCGGTAGAGATGATTTAAATTTTTACGTATGCGGACCAAGATATGAAATCTTTCCCTTTGAAGCTAAACCATTAATTCCAGCAGATATATTTCCGGAGATCAACTTCAATGACCCAGCTTTCACTTCTATTTTTGCTGCTCTATTTGGTGATTATCCCCCGGTTAAGATTTCAAGAGTAAAAAGGGAATCTCCTATTGAGATTTTTCTCGATAAATCTTTACCTCACTCAATAATCTTATTTCTTTCTGCGGTTTTAATTTCTATCCCAGTTATTTTTGATTACAGATTGCAGAGAGAAAAAAGGGATAGGATTTTGAATGAAATGAGTGAGATTTTCAAATCTACTTTTCCAGGTAAGAAAGCAGTTGATCCATATGAGCAGATGAGAATTGAATATTCAAAGTTGAAGACAAGGGAACAAAATTCGTCTGCTCTCATAACTTTTTTTGAATTTGCTCAGATGGTGTCTGATTATGTTACGAGAATAGAGGATTTTAGGTCTGAGGATGGTGAGATATCCGCTGAGTTAAGAATATTAGACTTGGGGTCTATTGATAGCGTAAAGAATGCTTTGTCTCAGCTATTAGACGATATAAAGATAACATCAACTGTGAGGAGTAGGGATGGGAATGCTTTTATTATGCGGCTCACAGGAACGCTTAAAGGTAAAAGTGCTAGTAAAGCTAAAATGAAAAATGAGGAAGAATTCGAAAATAAAAGAGGAGAGGAGAGAATTTTATAGCGAGATGATTCTTTTTCAAAAGAAATGAAGAGGAAATATATATCATTAATTTTTTGGTTTTTATCTTTTGCTACAATCTTTGTTTATATAATTTTCGATTCTTCTTTGGAAAGGTTGAGGGGTGAAACGGAGGTACTCGAAAGAAAGCTGAACCGTATGATGGAATGGTCGGAAGAGATTAAAGCTTACGGGTCTCAATTTGAGGGAAGTAGGCAGAACCTTCTTGCTATGATTGATGCAATTTCTAAAAAGTATAATATTCAACTCCAATCTGCAAGACATGTTCAGAACTTTATTGAAATAAGTGCAAGAGGAGTTCAACCTGACGCTATGATAGGTTTTCTTTCCGAACTCCAAAATTCAGAATCTTCAACAATAGTTAAGGTGAAAATAATAAAAAACTTTGCGGATGAAAATTCAAACGATTTTGAAATTTTAGTTTCCCCAAAATAAAAGCTATGCAAAAGCTCACAGAACAAAACAAATCTTCTCTTTTAGAAAAAATAATCTTGAACATAAAGAACTATAAACCTAAGCCCTTGGTTTTAGAAGGACTTACTCCGTCCGCTGTCCTTATACCAATACTCAAATCTTCTGAATCGCTTCTTTTTATAAAGAGAACGATGAAAGTAAAAGACCACAAAGGACAAATTGCTTTTCCCGGAGGGGTTATGTTTGATGATGAAAAACCTGAAATTACTGCTCTGCGGGAAGCGGAGGAGGAGGTCGGGATAAATCCAAAAGATGTAACGATAATAGGTTCCCTCGATGACGGAGTAACCATAGCTGGCTACCTTATTCACCCGGTAGTTGGAATTGTAAATGATGAAAACTTTATCCCGAAACCAAATCCAGACGAAGTCGAAAGAGTAATTATTATAAAACTTGAAGATTTGTTAGCTGCAAAGTATATTGAAGGTGGGGATTTAAGATGGGAATTTCACATAGGAGATATAGTAATATGGGGAGCAACTGCCAGAATCCTCAAAAACTTCCTTGAAGTATCATTTCATATTTCCATTGGATAGGTCATATCAGATTGGTTAGTATATCTAACCTCTTTATGCCTTTAATTTAATTTCCGATCAATTTTATGTTTTTTCTTATTACTTACGGATGCCCGCAAATGGATGTTTCCCATCTTCTCTGACACAAATTGGAATCAGGAGTGCAGAAATATGCTCCAGGTATCCATTTTACAGTTCCAGCTGAACCGGGACCTAAATCATAAACTCTCATCTGAGATGAATCGTTCCCTATTACAAGTTCAAGGTTTGAATCTCCATCTATATCGCATATCACAGGTGAAACTCCGGCTGAAATTGAGCCCCCTGTTAATTTTGGAAAGCCTGTAAGATATTCGGGATAGAGCTGTCCTGCTTTATTCACAAGATAAAATCCGTGAATTTTTCCATCTCCTGTTGCAACAAAAATCTCTCCGCATCCATCTCCATTTATATCTGCTATTGCGGGAGTAGATACTATGAAGGAGCCAATATTTCTTTGGGATTTAAGATTTCCGGATTGTGATAGAATGTATATGTTCCCCCCGGTGTTTCCAAATATTATTTCTTTTTGTGGGTCTCCTATTCCTGGTAAGCAAGAATCTACATCTGTGACTGCCGGTGGGGCAACAATTTGAGCTCCTGCGTTGAAAAATTGAGAAGACCACCCGGCGCTTGAACATACTCCGCCGGTTTCGCTCACACAGTATAGCGCTCCACCTTTTGTCCCAACAAGAATTTCAAAGTTGCAATCGTTATTGAAATCTGCAACTATTGGGGAAGTATCTAATGGTACCCCTGTGTATACAGTCCAAATTTTTGTTCTTGTTGCTATATCTACTGCTGTTATGTAGCCGTCGGAAGCTGTGATAATTATTGTGTCGTAAGAGCCATCGCAATCAAAATCTGCGGGAACTGGTGATGAAATTATATCAGGCACTCCATCTCCATTAAGGTCTGTTATTGGTGTGCTGTTTAGACCGCAGTCAAGGGGAACCCCCGAAGGATAGCAGTTGCTTAATGTAAATCCACTACCTGATATAACATATTCTGAAACTCTTGCCCTGAGATCTCCTACTATTATAACTGTTGTCGAACCGTCAGTATATAGCGTTGATGGTGGAGAGAAAATTGCGGTCTCTGTTGATACTGATGCAAAAGATGAAAGGAAAGGAGCTGTAAGGTTAAGAGCTCTTATTTTTTTGTCTGTATTGCCGGTCCCGAATATTAATTTCTTTATTCCAGTCACAAGAACCTCTAAAAATACTCCCCTTATTGGGCTTCCTGCGGCATCTCCGTTCTGAATGGTTGTCCCTTCTGATAATGCATAAACTCTTCCGGCTTCTGTTCCGAATATTATTTCTATTTTACCGTTGCTATCTAAATCCCTCAAAATAGGAGTTGTTCTTACAGAGCCAAGAACAGAAATTGGGCTCCAAGCTTCGTCTATTGGACAGCCTGGGGGATGAATTTTGTATGTAGCCGTTGTTTCTGCTTTGTTCCCGACATAATCATATCCTACCGCTTTTACTATGAAAAATCCGCAGTATTCTGTTGCGCTCCAAGTAAATGTTGATGTTCCCCCGCCTACATTTGTATCTGTACAAGGNATTCTTTGTGTTGATGAACAGCTTTGGGATGAGNNTGAAAAACTACCTATACCTGAGACTGCTATCTGATATTCAACTTTTTTGAAGGGATACGCTGGTGGTGCGCATCCTGAATCCCCTAATGTTGTAAGGATAGATGTTGGAGTTGATATTAATGAATTTGTTGGTGGATTTATTATGTTTACAGTTGGCGGGTTATTATCTACTATAATGTTGGCTATTTGCGTTGTTGAGTTCCCAGCAATGTCAGTGGCAACAACTTTTACTTCATAAGGACCGTCTGAAAATAAATTTGAATTCCAGTTGACATTGTAAGTTTGTGGTGTTGAACAAGATATTGCTGTACTTGGTGAAATTGAGGCTATAACCGTTGAATCAACGTATACCGTTATTTTATTTAAGAATATGCTATCGCATGCTGTGAAAACTACTCTTGTAACTCCATTTCCTACACATTCTGTGGCCGGTGGAGTGGGTGGAAAAGTAATATTTATTCCCGGAGGCGTATTATCTACTGTGAAGTTTCTTAAAGCTATTCCTTGTCTTCCTCCTGCATCAAAAGCTCTTACTTCAATTCTTTTTTGTCCGTCGCTTCCGCATTCAGATGGTGTTAAAGTCGCCCAAACATTTGCAGGAGATGTAGGAGATAACGAGAAAGTAAATGAAGCAAGCTCTGTTGAACTTGGTATATCAATTAATCTTATTACTACTGCTGTTATCTGATTTGCATCCGAAGCTGATGCTCCAAGAACCGTGTTTGTTGGACAGGTTACATATCCGGCAGTTGGAGATGTGACAGATACAGATGGTGAAAGGTTATCAATCATAATAACTACTTGTGTCACGCCTTGATTTCCTGCTATATCTTGTGCTATTCCTGTCAGAATCACATTGTTTTGATCTCCTGATGTTGCCCAGGTTCTCGAGCATGTTCCGGAGCTTGCGTTTATTGTGCATGAGGGAAGATTTATCGTCCCAGCTGTTATACTTATTGAGCTTACCCTATTTGAATCTGCAGCTGCAACGGTTACTATTATTGTTCCTTGAACTACTGCTCCTGTTGTTGGTGTTGTGAATCCTACCGTTGGAGGTGTTCTATCTATTATGAATGTTGTAGGGGAAGGTGTAGTGAAATTGTTTCCTGCTACATCAAATGCTACCGCTGTTATGCTATGAGTTCCTTCTGAAAGTAGAGAAATATTGGCTACAACGGAAAATGGGGAAGTTGAATCGGTTCCTGCTAATACTCCATCTATGTAAAATTCAACCCTGTCAAGTAAAATATTATCTGATGCTGATGCTCCTATGTCTATTGAGTCTGCATTTGTAAATGAGCCGGGAGATGGGGTTGAGATACTGACAGCTGGTGGAGTATTATCTACGACAACGAAAATCTCGTGAATATTTGAATTACCAGCTTTATCATATGCGATAGCTTTTATTGAATGAGTTCCATCTGAAAAAGATAGGGTGTTCCACATAAATGTATAAGTAGATGGTGGATTTATAACAGATGCTACCTGAGTGCTATCTATAATTATCACAACACGGGTGATGCCAGAGGTGTCTGAGTTGAAAACATCTATTGTAGTTGTTCCTTTGAGATATGATGATGGTGCAGGGGTCAAAATAGATACTGTTGGCAAAACATTATCAACTGTTACAGATATTCCGAAAATTTTTGTATTCCCGGCTAAATCAAAAACTGCAGCCGTAATTGGTACGCCGACCGAGTAAGATATAGACGTTGAATCCCATCTTATTCTGTATGGAGAAGATGTTATTTCGCATTGACCTGTTATTGCATCACATATGTTTGAATTGTTTGCAAAGAAAATAACTTTTGATACTCCTATGTTATCTGATGTATTTACCTCAACATTTACGGTTCCTCCAACTACTGAGCCGTTTGAAGGTGAGATAAAAAAACCAGAAGGAGGGGTATTATCTATTTTTATGTTTCTTGTTCCTGACGAGCCTACGTTTCCTGCGAGGTCTTTTGCTTTAACTTCTATTGTATGATTCCCATCTAAAAAAGCTGTTGTGTCTAGGAAAAACTTAAAAATATTTGGAGGGATTGTGGGAGATATGAGGGACGAGTGAAAAATTCCATCTATGTATAGCTCTACCTTTTCTAACCTTCCATCCGGTGAATCGGCTGTTATAACTATTATTTCTGCTGATGTTCCTGATATTACTTTTCCTTCGGTTGGCTCTTGAATTAAAACTGATGGAGCAGTATTATCAAACGTCACTCTAATTGAGTATGAGGTCGTTGTATTTGAATAGTATCCTATTACTTTTACTATTTTTTCTCCATCGGTGTAATTTCTAGTATCTTCTGTAAATGTTATAGGAGATGAAGGAGGTGAGGTTATTGTTTGCTTCTTTTCGTCGTTTATCCACAGTTCAATTCTTTTTGGGGAATCTGTAAAGCTAACTACAACGTTCATTAAATCTTTTACATAAGAGTTTGGAGTAGGGGAAGTAATCAATATTTGGGGTGTAGAGCCATCACCTATGCCTTCTCCGGTTCCGGTATCACCCCCTATTCCTGTTGAGAAAGATGATACAAATTCGGTAGGCATTTCATTACCTTTTTTGTCTTTTACTTTGACTTTGATGGTGTAGTTTTTGTTTGCTTTCAGACCTCCCGTAGGTGTTAGAGTTAATTTGAAAATTCCTGAGTCATATGAGAATGTAAATGGTATGTCAGTTATGCTATCTTCTAGTATTTTTACTCCGGATAATACTGATGTTATGTCTATATCTTCTGAAAAAAAGATTATAATTTTTGTGTCAATTGGAACTCCTGTTGCACCATTAGGTGGAGATATAAATATAACATCGGGTGGTGTTATATCTTCTCCTACACCAGAAGTAAAAAATACCCAAGCAATATTTACACCTAATGTTTCTCCATCTTGTGCTTTTATATTTGACCTGAGATTTACAATGTAAGTTTGTGATGGCTCGAGAAGATTTTTGGGTTTCAAAATTGCTATGTTTCCTTCATCTAAATACACAAGGTCCGCATCAACTATTTTTCCGTTTACATCTTGTATGTAAAAATTTGACGAACTCAAATTTATAATTTTTTTTGAGAATACAACATATACTATTGTGTCTTGTGGAACTACTGCTCCGTTTTCAGGATAGATTTTCTTTATAAGAGGTGGTAAAGAGGGAGGTTGGATTAGATTTGAACCTTCAGGTGTTATTGTGAATTCCCAGGAGAAATCTTGACCGAGTTCTTCTCCGATTATACTTTTTACTTTTGACGAAACAAAAACTTTGTATTTACCTTGTGCTGATATTTCTGGAAATAGTTCGATTTTTTGTCTATCAGTTATTTTTATTTCTTTTTTTATTTCGTTTCCATCTTTGAAGACTTTGATGGTGGTATCACTTATAGTTGATTGATCTACGGGTTTTGAAAAAGCTATAGATATTTTGAGGGGAATGGAAGTAAGAGGCATCTGGAAACCTGCTGGTGGGAAGAACTCTATTATTTTGAATTCAAGAGAAGGTTTTCCGGTTCTTTGCGCGCATCCAATTGTTGAAAATAAGGAAGCCGGTAGAATAAAGCAGGAAATAAATAAAGATGTGATGATACTGTAAATTTTTGAAGCCGTTTTCATTCTGTTCTATCCATTATTTATTTATTTTTTTATTTATTTTTATTTATTCTTATTTTTCTTTGCTTTCACATTTTAGTTCTTATTTTCCCTTATCTCTTTTATATTTAAATCTTTTTATCGTAAAATTTTTTTGTTTATTTATGGATACTCGGGGAGTTTTTTGGGGACATGTTAAATTTTTTGGAAAAAAGAGGTAGCTGTGATTAATATATTTTTACTCAGGGGTAGGGGATTTTTCGGGGGCCGGTTCATCGGCGTAAAGCCGACAAAACATATCGAATTGTATTGTGAACCCAGGCCCCCCATTTCTTATTGTTATAATCTATATTACCGCCCTACTGAGAAACTGATTTCATTATCTCCTTTTGAGATTTTTAAAATTCCTTCTTCTATTTTCAAATCTGCTTTTCCTACAAAGAATTTTGATTTTGCTATTTTCCCGTCGTAATACCTTTCTGATTCTCTGTATATTTTCCCGTTTTCTGAATACCAGCTTATTTTGTAAAAATCAGAGAATACTAAATTCCCTGTTTCTAAAAAGTTGCAGTCTGGGAAATATGCTAAAAACTCATTCTGTTTTATCTTAATTTTGGTGAGAACATTTTTTATTTCTATGTTTCCCAAAGAGAGGATAAAGAGCTGTTTCGGAGGGTTCAAGTTATAAATGCGAGCTTTACCTTCCTGACAGCCCAGTACTATTCCCCACTGTGAATCATTTTCTCCGTCAGACAAAGACATCATAAATCCGAAAATTTGTAGGGTGTTTTGGCTTATAATAATATTTCTTGCTTTTAATATATCTTCTCTTATCATGAACGAAATGTAGGTTAGTTCCTCTAATTGTTTTATCTTCCTTATTGTCTCTATAATTTTTTTTGATATAAATGCAAACTGAAAGATAAACAGAAAAAGGATGGTTGAAAAAGTTGAAATCCTCAATAAATCAAGCATGTTTGATTTTCATCCGCATGCAAAATCTTATTTTCTTTCTACCTTACCGTTTCCACATACGAATCTCGTTCCTTTGTAAGATGTAATAATTTTTTCTTCCGGGAGGTAGCAGGGATGTTTTACCGTGATTTCTATTATTTCTCCGCTTTCATTTGCAAGTTCTTTTAACTTTTTTAATTTTTCGCTTGTTATGCTTGCTGATAAAATAAGTATTCCAAAAGATATAGAGAACATTATGAAGCTAATGGATATTTCCATTAAATCAAAAACAGATTTCATTCCATCTTTATTTATATTTTACTCTTTTTTATTTTTATCTTATTTTTCTACTTGGTTTTTTTGACGAGTTTGTTTTTTTATAGGGCTTACACATTTTGTTAAATTTTTCGTCGCATAATATTTAATCAAAAAAAAAAAGATGCTTTCGGTTCCTCTCATGACATCATCAATAAACTAAGCTCATGATGCTTTTGCCCTTCTTATTCAATAATAGCTCTATCCTTTGAAAATCTATGGAATAAAGTAAAACCTTTCGTTAGAAATGTATCCTGTCGTAGACGATACTTTATTGTGGAAACTTATTCTCAAAAAAAATCAAAAAAAAAACAGCTTAATAACTTGGGAGTAATAAATAGAGGAAAGTAGTAAAGGGAGTAGAGCTTATAACTTTGCTTTGGACAGATGAGCAACCATAATAAGAGAAGGGAATTAGAAGAGTAAGCATGGAATATATAAGGGTGTCATAGACTATTAAAGCGGTGTGATGGAGTAGAGAGGTTTCAAGTTAGGAAAGCCGGATCTGTAAGTTCCAATTCATTAAAATCTATAAGTTCTAATTCATTAAAATATCCCTGTTTTTGTGGAAGGAAAAAGTTGGTTCTTGGCGAAAAAATATAATTATACCGAGATGTTTTTAGGCAGAGGAAAAATTTCTTTTAATTCGTTTAATTTGTATTGTTTTTATCTTCTTTGTTTTTCTATTTTTTCTGTTCTTGTAAGTTGCGAAAAAAAGGTGCCGGTATGGATTAATTTTGAGCAAACAATACAAAAAGATGGAGCGTTTGTGAGTGCTATTGTTCCTATTTATCCTTCGATCTCACTCGCTCAGCTGAAGTGTGAGACGGAAGCTAAAAGCAAATTGAGGTTCGTTATTCAGGCAGAGCTTAACGATATATTTGAGAATCTGATAAAACAAAATCAAGATGTATTTATAAGGAGGCTCAGTTATGATTTGGGGCAGAAATTTGCCACTAAGGCTCAGATCAANGATGTATTNGTTGATGAAAAAAATTNAGTNCTATACTGCCGCGTATTTTTGAGATTTGATAAAGATTTTTATATATCAGTTTTATCATCAGCTGAAAATATATTAAAGAGTGATTTCCCAGAATCATTTAGTCAAGATTTAATAGATATAATGAAAAAGAGAATTGAAAAGAAAAGAGGTATAAAATTATTCTGATTGAAGCTTATGGGGTAGATTAGAAAGATTCACCGCAATCTAGTGAAGATGCATCTAAACTCCGTGGAATAATTTCCCTGCTTTTGAGGATGGAACCTTAAAATTATATTGCAGATTTTCAATTTTTATTTAGCAGAAGGCAATTATAGTATCGGAATTTTCTATCATCAAAGACAGTTCATATTGGCTTGCAAAATTTATAGAAGGTAAATCCTTTTGGTCTAATGAGAACTCGGTAGCGTTTCTCGAACACAAAGCAGAGTTTTCTCCCTGAAATTTATAAGCTACTTTTACTCCTTTGCTCATCAAAAAATAATGAACTTCTGCTCCTTTTTCTTTGAGTTTATTTCCAAGCTTCTGTATGAAATTTACCTCATTTTCTTTATCCGTATGAATTATGAACAGAACGTTTTTTTTTCGTTTTGTTTGATGATTTTTCTTCTTTTGATTTACTCATTTTGATTTGCTCATTTTATAGGTTAGGATTTTCGGGTGTGGAGCCGAGGGGATTTGAACCCCCGCCCTCCGGAGTGCGATTCCGGCGCTCTCCCATCTGAGCTACGGCCCCACCACAATATTAATTTTATTCACCAGTTACAATAACACAATAAGTTCCATAAAGTCCAAGAACATTTGATAATTCGTAATCAATAGATGTTATTTTATTTATACCTGCTTTTTTAGCTGCACTCTTGACACTTGCATCCCCAGTTGATATAAGTCCAAGAATGTTTGTTACGCAACTTTTTCCTTCTTTTTGACCTATCTCTTGCTGATGATCTCCAAAGTGAGCAGTCCACGAAGTATATAATCCACTAGTAAGAGGATGTATCATACAGCTTGTTAAGTTCGCTATGCTGAATAATATTCCTATCAGGGGCAAAAGTTTTATTTTTTTGCTCATGCGCTCTTACCTCCTTTTTTTATTTTTTTTTATTTTTTTTTAATATATATTATTTTATTTTCTTACCCGCACTATAAAAGGAAGCCGCAGGTAAGACGAATTTAATTTTTTTTATTCTATTAATTGTGAGATTATTTTCAAAAAAAATTAGAGTTGTATTAAACTAATTTTGTCTGCAAAATTTAAATTGGAGATAGGATAAAAAGCTCTTAATTTTTTAAGGATTTTCATTTTTTCAAAATTTTTTTTAGGAATTTACCCATTCCTCCTATGAACATTATGGCTGTGCCAATCCATATAAAAGAGACTGCTGGGTTGTGCCAAACTTTCACAAAAATTTTCCCTTCTTCAAGCTTTATAAAAACTATATAGAAATCTTCAAATAATCCGTATTTTATTCCTGCTTCTGTTGTTGGCTCATCCCACGTAAGATACATTCTTTTTTCCGATGAAATTTTGAACTTTTCTGAATTTTCTTGGATTTCAAATGTTGCTCTTATTCCTTCCCAATTTGGACCTTTCGAATTTTCTAACCCTAAAAACTTTATCGTGTATTTGTCAAATTCTACTTTCTCTTCCGGGAGCATTCCAAATTCTCCTTCTTTATATAGAAGTTGCGAAAAAGCGATACCAGAGCATAAGATAAAGAATCCTATATGCGAAATCATAGGTAATATTCTACCTGATTTTATTCCATCTCTTATGAATTCTCTTAAAATCACAAAAAGTCCAAAGCTTATAAATAGCATAGAAAATGCTATTTCAAATTCTCCAACGAAAGCAAATGTTATTATGAAAGCAAGTGTTGAAAGTAAAAGTGGAGTAATATAATTTTTGAGCTTGTATTTTCCTTCACCCCAAGGCAGATACTGACCAATAGACATAAAAAGTATAAGAAACAAAGACAAAGGACCAAAAATTTTGTTGTAGTAAGGTTTTCCAAAAGATATTTTATCACCGGTTATTGACTCGTAAATTACAGGAAAGATTGTTCCTAAAACTACTGTTACCCACATTGTAAGCAAAACAGACGTTCCGAGCAGAATAAAAAATTCTCTTGAAAAAACGCTTTTTACTTTCAAATCTTTTCCTTGAAACTTTTCCCTCTGTGAAAAATAAATATAAATGGATGAGGATATAATGACCGCTACAAGTACCAGGAAAGCAATTCCAAGTTCAGGATTTTGAACAAAGGAATGAACAGAAATGAACATTCCAGATCTTACAAGAAAAGTTCCTACCATAGCACTTACGAAGGTTATGGTAATTAGAATGAAATTGAAAGTTCTGAGTTGTTTGAATTTATCTTCAAGCATTGATGTATGGAGGAAAGTTGTGAGGGTGAGCCAGGGAGCAAAGGAAACATTTTCTACTGGGTCCCATGCCCAGTATCCTCCCCAACCAAGTTCCGAGTAAGCCCACCATCCACCGACTACTATCCCCAAGGTAAGCCAGCTCCAATTGAATACGGCCCATTTTCTGTAATTTTTCTCAAACCCCAAAATCTTGCTTATGTAGAGTGAAAAGGGGAGAATTGTCCCAGTCAATCCAAGGTATAAGAATATAGGATGTAGAACCATTCCGAAGTGTTGGAGTAGTGGGTTAAGTTCTCTACCGTCTTCTGGTGGGGGATATACGAATTCAAATGTTTTTGTGATAAATGCTGGGAGAAATAGGAAGAAAGAGAGCGTGAAGAAATTTAGTGCGTAAGATATACGATGTTTTTTGCCAGATATTGCGAGCTGAACTGAAAGGAGAAGAGACCAAAGTAGAAGCGAACCTTCTTGTCCTCCCCATAAAGCTGTTATCTTGTAAATAAAGGGAAGATGAGAATTTGAGTGTTCTGCTACAAACTTTATGAAAAAATCCCCTCTCACAAGAGCTATTACAAGATTTATGCAAGAGAGCAAAATAGGAACGACAACAAGCTTTTCTATTTTTGAAAGTATATCTACACCTACATCTTTTTTCATTGAAAGAACAAGACCAAAAATTGAGGTAAAAAGTGAAATATAAAGAAAAATCTGACCGGATTTTAGGGTTAGAAAAACAGAGTTATCCATAATCCTGAAAATGTAATCGAGATAAAAGGTAATGTGAGAAAATCGGACGAAACTTTATTAAACTCTTTTGTATGAAAATTTCGGATTTTCTTTATTCTTTGAAAGTCTTCAATTGGTTTATAGGCCAGCTTGGGTTAAGTTATAAAGATTTTTTTTCTGATGTTTTCAAGTTGACGTTGGGTAGTGTTGAGCCTTTGCGAAAAGCAGCTCAGAGGAGAGGTGATAAACCTGCGGTTTTGTGGGATGGTGGGAAAAGAACTCATCTTGAACTTTTTCACAGAGCAGAGGCTTTGGCAAAATTTTTACTTTCAGAAGGAGTAAAACCAGGGGAGGGGTTGGCTTTCATTTCCATAAATACACCAGAGGCGCCGGAGATCTGGTTGTGCTCTGCTATGCTAAGGCTTCGTCTTATACCTGTTAATTGGCATCTCAAATCAAGAGAGATAAAATACATAATGCAAAATTCTGGGTGTAGAAATATAATATATCATACAGATGTCAGAGATGAGGTGAAAAATAGCGAAGAATACAAAGTTATGCTTGAGATAGATGGAACTGAAAACTCATCTTATGAGCAGGCTATAAATTTGGGGATGCTTCTTAAAAAAGATATAAGAGTTCCTCCGCGAGCGCGCTCTGGCATTTTGATTTATACATCTGGGACAACTGGGAATCCAAAGGGAGCTCATCGAAACTTAAATCCTCTCTATGCTTTTTTATTTGTAGCCTCTGCTGCCTACGAGTTTGGTTTAACAAAAGATGATGTTCATCTTGCAGTCGCTCCACTATATCATAGTGCTCCATTCTTTTTTGCTCAACTTCATATATCCTTGGGTGGAACGCTCATTATACTTCCAAGATTCAGAGTAGAAAACTTCTTTGATGCTGTATCAAGATTTAAACCTACTACTACTTTTGTTGTACCGTACATGATTTACGAGATAATGGATAATCTTGATTCTTTTGGGAAAGAAAAACTTTCTTCTTTGAAAAAAGTGATTTCTGGTGCCGCATATCTTAATCCGGAAACCAAAATAAAATTTGTAAATACTTTTGGACCGATTTTATATGAGTTTTACGGAGCGACAGAAACTGGAATAAATACAATTTTGAGACCTTCTGATATTCCCAAGAAAGCCGGTAGTGTAGGCAAACCCATGCCTCTTAACAGAATAAAGATATTAAATGAACAGGGAGAGGAATGTCCTTCTGATACTCCCGGGGANATTTTNGTTAAATCTCCATTTATTATAAGAGGATATTACAAAGACGAAGCCTATACAAAGCAATGGATGAAGGGAGGATATTTTTCTGCTGGTGATGTTGGCAAAATTGACAAAGATGGTTACCTTTACATTTTAGATAGAAAGAAAGATATGATAATAAGTGCAGGAGTTAATATATATCCTGCGGAGATAGAGCAAGCGTTAATGCAACATCCGGCTGTAAAGATGTGTGCAGTTGTTGGGGTCAAAGATGAAAAGTGGGGTGAAAGAGTGAAAGCATTTATTGTTTTGAGGAAAGGATATGAGGTTTCAGAAAAAGAGCTTGAAAAATTTTTGCGCGAAAGAATAGCAAATTATAAAGTCCCAAAAGAATGGGCTTTTGTAGATGAGTTGCCTATGACTCCATCTGGTAAAGTTCTCAAAAGGGTATTAAGAGAAATGAAGTGATTTTTAGTTTACTTAGCTTTTATGTCCTTTTTACTTTTTTTTGTTCTTCTTACACTTTGACTTTTTACTTTTTGTCTATTTCCCTTTTTCTTTTTTTTCTTCTTTTTTCTTTCTCTCCTGATATCTTCTTATGTAGCAGGGGCAAAAATCTATTTTTTTCTGATATTGATTTTCGTTATATTCTTCAACTATTCTTCCTGCTATTCTGGAAATCCCTTTTTTGATAATAAGCCTTTTTTCCCACTCTCTCACCTCACTTTATATTTTTTAGATCTTATTAATTTTAAATCTGTTTTTCTATTACTTTTTGGGAAAATTTGTTTTTAGAGTATTAAAGGTGATAGGAAATTTTTTTCAAGACATTACTCTTTTAAGATTCTGGCGAGGTATTCTCCGTAGTCTGTTTTTGAGAGTCTTTTTGCAATTTCTTCCAACTTCTGTTTTGATATCCAGCCGTTTCTGTAAGCTATTTCTTCTATGCAGCCTATCATGAGACCTGTTTTCTTTTCTATTGTTGCTACGAATTCGCCTGCTTCAAGGAAGCTATCATGAGTACCTGCGTCAAACCATGCAAAACCTCTGCCCAGTAATTTTA
The DNA here is from genome assembly GCA_000494225.1 of Candidatus Calescibacterium nevadense OTU 1. Classification (GTDB taxonomy): domain Bacteria; phylum Calescibacteriota; class Calescibacteriia; order Calescibacteriales; family Calescibacteriaceae; genus Calescibacterium; species Calescibacterium nevadense. Next base: position 31,402 of record AWOA01000015.1, on the reverse strand, counting down.
CTTTAAGTTTTCCCTCTTTGAGATATTCTTCATTTACAGATGTTATTTCAAGTTCGCCTCTCCATGAAGGTTTTATTTTTTTTGCCTTTTCAAAAACTGTATTATCGTAAAAGTATAGACCTACAACTGCAAAATTTGATTTTGGGTTTTTAGGTTTTTCTTCTATTGAAATTACTTTTCCTTCGCTATCAAATTCAACTACTCCGTATCTCTCTGGGTCGTTTACAAAGTATCCAAAAACATAAGCTCCACCATTTTTTTCAACATCACCTTTTGCCTGAAATAGTATTTCAGCTATTCCGTGTCCGAAGAATATATTATCTCCTAAAACAAGGCAAACGCTATCTTGATTTATGTATTTTTCCGTTGATAAAAGAGCATGAGCCAGTCCTAAAGGTTTTTCCTGAACTGCATACATTATTTTCATCCCGAGTTCTTCCCCCTCTCCGAAAAGTTTCTTATATAGAGGAATATCCTCATGATTCACAACAAAGACAACTTCTCTTATTCTAACAAGCATTACAAGAGAGAGCGGATAATATATCATGGGTTTATTGTATATGGGAAGTAGATGTTTATTTATGACGTAAGTTGTTGGAAAAAGCCTTGAACCAGTTCCGCCAGCAAGTATTACAGCTTTCATCTTTCTCTATCTGTTCTATCTTACTCTCAAATTCCTTTTATTCTGTCCCTTATATTTTCACTTATTTTCAATTTTTTATTTTTATCCCTTTAAATATAAATATAAATAAAGATTTGTTATTCTTCTTTGCTATTTATTTTTTTATTCCTTTCTAACATTTATTCCTTTTTTCTTTTTTTTTATCTTTTTTCTCACTGTTTTCTTGTTTTTATTTCCAGAATAATTTCAATGTTCTATCTAATTTTTTATTATTTTTTTGACTACTATTGTTATTTTTTTTTATTTTTTTTATTTTTGTATATTTCCATTTTATAGTGGGGACAAATTTATTAAATATTTTGGGAAAAAATTAAAGTGTATTTATTAAAATGAAATTCTAAACCTATGAAGGTGAAGATTATCTCACCTGAAAAGAAAATATATGAAGGGATGTGTATATCAGTCTATGTAACAACTGATGTTGGGGATGCGGAGATACTTGAAAAACATGCTAATTTTGTTGCTATAATAAAAGGTAGAATAAAGATAAAGGAAAAAGAAGAGAAAATCCGCGAAGTAGACCTTCAGAATAGGAAAGCTCTATTCCGCACAGATGGGGAAGAAGTAAGTATTTTTGTTATATAGTTTTGTTATATAGTCCATACCTATTTCATGTAAGAACCAATTCATATTTCATATAGGAAACAAATTAACTAAATCAAAGTTAAGCTCTACAGGCCTTTTACCTTAGTAAGACTATTATTCTGAAATGATTATTATATATAAATAAACATTAAATAAAAATAAATAAAAATTAAAAATATAAAAGTAAATTAAAAAAAAAGATAAAATATGGATCGGAAAATTTATTCTCGTCATATAAGGGAGAGGATTTCCTTCATCATATTTTTATTTTCTCTTGTTTTATTGATTGAATTTTCTGGGATACTATATGCTCAGACAGTATCGTTTGAGAAGGGTAAAGCTACGATATTACCTCAGTCTTATAAAGCATTAGATGAGCTTGGGAAAAAATTAATAGAAGCTCTTCAAAAGAAACCTGATTTAAAAATTGAGATAGTCGGACATACAGATAATACTGGTTCGTTTGAATTTAACAAAAAGCTTTCCTTGGAAAGAGCGAAAGCAGTTAGGGATTATCTTGTAAAGAAATTTAACCTAAAACCAGAAAATTTTATAATAAGGGGTGCGGGACCCTCCGAACCTATTGCTCCAAATGATACAGAAGAGGGAAGAGCAAGAAATAGAAGAGTGGAGGTAATCATTGGCGAGGAGAAAATTGTATTATCGGCAGAACCTGAAAAGCCTGAACCAGTAAATCCTGACGCATGGATCAAATGGTTTAAAAACGATGTGAAGTATCAGCGCAGGGGTGAAGCCTCATGGCTAAATCCTTATCTTAATCAGGATCTATACAGATTGTGGAAAGTTAATACATTAAGGGATTCTCTGAGCGTCATAAAATTTAGAGATGGAAGCACAATCGATATGCTCCCGAATANCCTTATAATAATATACGGTAATCTGGGAGATGAGCGAAGGAGATTAAAAGATAATAAACATCACGTAGAGCTATCAACTGGGAAACTTTATAACAAGCTCAAATCTATAACTCCAAAAGATAGTTTCAATGTCTATACGCCTTCTGCTGAACTCTCTATTTTTTCAAAAGAAAATAGTATAGAGGTAAATCAAAGGGGGGATACCATTGTTAGTGTACACGATGGGTACGTTTTAGTATCAGCACAAGGTAAAACCGTGAAAGTTGAANGAGGCTATGGAAATATTACAAAGAAAGGGGAACCCCCTTCTGCCCCAATTCTGTTGCCTGATGCACCTTCTGATTTTAGCCCAAGGGGAAAGATTTACTTATTTAGAGGAGAACTATTAGCAATAAATTGGAATGAAGTCACAGGTGTTTCTAAATACTACTTTCAGCTTGCCACCGATAGTACATTCGAAAGTTTAGACCTTTTTGAAGAGACAGAAAAAAATGGGATTCAGATCGCACCAAATACTCTAACTGCTGGTCAGACATATTACTACAGAGTTAAGGCGATTGCTGATAACGGTTTGGAGAGCAAATTTTCGGATCCGCAAGAGTTTTCATTTGAGTATAGACCTATGACAGAAATTTCTGGTGTAGAGGATGGTTCCAGAATATATGTTCATGAAAACACATTCCTGATAAAAGGTAATACACGTGGAGATTATGTATTTATAAACGGTACTGAAGCAAAAATAGATGAAAGTAAACAGTTCCAGTATAATTATGATTTGAAGGAAGGAGAGAATGAGATCGAAGTGAAAACCGTAGCTAAAAGAGGGGCAGAGGAAACAATAAAATTTACAGTTGTTTATGTGAAAAAAACCGAACTCCTTGAACAACCCAAGGAGGAAACACCGAAGAAGTTGATTATTGTTGCAGATGAGGAAGAAATGAATGGTGAAAGTATCATAGCTGTTAGTGGAGGTTATAGTTATTTGGTTGGAAGTTGGGGGCGAGAAATAAAAAATGGGCTACTGTTTCCAAAATTAGATATTTCAATTTATTTTCCTAATTTCTTATTCAAACCAGTTGTGAGCTTTTATCTTTCACATCTCAAACTGGGGGGACAACAAGGTAATTTTGCGTTGGGGGTGATCTATGAATTTTTAAAGTCTAATTTTACTCCCTTTGTTTCGGCTAGTTTTACTTTCAGTGGGTGGGATCAAAATTTAATTGAAAAGCTTGAGAAATCTAATACGATTGGTTTAATTCCTTCTGCCGGATTTAGATATATATTATTGAATAAGCTTGTTTTAAGGATATCTTCTGATTTTATTCTTAATTTAAATAATTTAAATTCACTCCTGATATGTTTTGGGGTTGGTTATAGGCTTGGCATGGCAGAATACTAGGATAAGTGAGGAAAAACAGGAGATTTTAAATAATAGTAAGAAGTTTACGGGAAAAAATAATGTTCAAGAGAATAAGCATTTACTATAAGCTTCTTTTAGGGACTGCATTAACTGCTATAATTCCTCTTGTAATATTGGGTTATATTCTAACTACGATAAATATTGATTCATTATATCGATTGGTGAAAGAATATTACTTATCTATTACTGATAATATTGGGCAAGTAATGAGAAATGAGATTGATAGTCTAACTCAGGATTTAAAAGAATTTTCTTCAATACTATCAGACGATAGACTTCGTTATGAAGATAAAATCAATTTGATAGCANTAAAAATAGCNCGTTNATCTCTCATTGATTACATCCTTATATACGATGAAAATGGAAAATTTTTAGATATGCTCAAACCGAAGGATACTCCCTTTCCCTTTGAAATAAGAGAAAATCTTGAAAAAGAAGTTATAGAATCTTTATTGCACACTGATAGATATATTAGTGAAATTATTTACCCGGGGGAAAATACTTACCCTTTCATTAGAATAGTTGTAAAATGGGACTATAAAGGTAATCTGTTAGGATATCTTGAAACATATTACAGCCTTGAGCATCTATCTGATGTTGTCAGTTCCATCTCAAAACGGCGATTTGGTGGGAGCGAAGATTTAGTCTTTCTTGTTGCTAATGATGGAAGTATTGTGGCACACAATAATAGAGACTATGTTTTGTCAAGATATAATTTGCTTCGAAAAGGAATTTTTGCAAACATAGATAGTGTGGAGAGGCTCAAAGAAATATTTGCGAAAGATTTGGGTTTTTCCACCGAATATTTGGAGGATGGTACAGAGTTTGTAGGGAATTTTGGTTCTCTTCCTGATTTAAATTTAGGAGTTGTCGTATATCAGAAAAAGAGTGAGGCATTTGCATCCGTTAAACGCATGATTTTTCAAATTCTTTTATGGAATATACTTGTAATAATACTTGTAATTTTAACGTCGTTTATCGTAAGTAAAAATTTGACCAAACCAATTTTCAAACTTACAGATGCAATAAGAAAAATTTCAAAAGAAAAAAAATTGGGATTGCAAGTTGATGTCAAAAGTAGTGATGAGATAGGTGAAATGGCGTCTGCCTTCAACATTATGTCATCAGAATTGCTAAGGTATAGCGAACAGCTCAAAGAAGCATCAATAATCCAGGCAAATTTATCAAGGTATTTCTCTCCATCAGTTGTTGAGCAAATAATGAAGTCAAAGGAAATTTTATCTTTGGGGGGTGTAAAGAAAAATATAGCGGTTATGTTTGCTGATGTTCGGAATTTTACATCCATTTGTGAGCTTTCTGATCCTGAAATTGTATCGCATCTTTTAAACATACTTTTTACTAATGCTACAAAGATTATTTTCAAATGGGGTGGAACAGTTGATAAATTTATTGGGGATTGCATAATGGCAATATTTAATGCTCCATACGATTTAGACGACTATATATATAGATGTGTGATGGCAGGAAAAGAGATTATCAATTTTGTAAAATCAGAGCGAGAAAATTTTAAGAGAAGTTTTGGTTATGATATTTCCGTAGGAATAGGGATCAATGCTGGTGAAGCAATCGTTGGTAATTTGGGATCTTCTGATATAATGGAGTATACTGCAATCGGAGATACTGTTAATACTGCTGCAAGAATCGAATCTATAAGTGGGAAAAATCAATTGCTAATATCTGAAATCTGCTACAATGAAATTAAGGATAGAATAGATTGTGAGTTTTTATCAGAGATGGAACTTAAAGGGAAGAGAGAAAAAGTCAAGATATATTCTGTAAAAATAGAATAATAAATAAAGTGAGTAAGAATGAATCCAAAAATTTATTACGAATTTATTACGTATAATCGCCCTTGAAAAAAATGGGAAGTATTCAAAAGTAGAAGGATAAGAAATAATTTGGTAAAGCAAAATAGGAAACCTTCAATATGGCAATATCTAAAATCAAAATATCTTGGTAAAATATTTAATAGATGTTTATATTTTTAAAGTAAATACGGAGGTTTAGTGGGTTATGAAATTTCCTTCTCCTGAGTGGGTTGAAAAATATAGGGAAGAACTTAATGCTGGACCTTGGAAAGAATCTGGTAAGGGTTGGGTGTATGGTCCTATATCTTTTGTTGTGAAAAAGGATGAGAAATTAGGAATAAAGGAAGATATTTACTTGTGGCTTGATATAGATAGAGGTTTTTGCAGGGAGGCCAAAATAGTTAGCAAGGAGGAAGGGGAGAAAGCTCCATTTGTAATTTACGGAGATTATGATAGATGGAAGCAGATCATAAGGGGTGAGCTTGAACCGATAAAGGCTCTTGCACAGGGGAAATTGCAACTCAAAGGAAATCTTGCAACAATTGTTAAATTCGTAAAAGCCGCAGAAGATATGGTCAAAACTGCTCAAAAGGTGCCAACCGAATTCATAGCCTAACATGAAAAAGGCAGCAGTAGGAATAATAAGAGATATTTTTATTGCTCTTGTTTTAGCTGTTTTTATAAGAACATTTGCAGTTCAAGCGTATAAAATCCCATCGGGCTCAATGATCCCAACCTTGCTTGTGGGCGATTATATCCTTGTTAATAGATTAGCATATGGATTGAGAATTCCTTACTACAAATACATATTTAAGTGGGGAGAAATAAAAAGAGGAGATGTGATAGTTTTTGTGTTCCCAGAAGATCCATCAAAAGACTTTATAAAAAGGGTAATTGCTTTGCCAAGTGAGACAATAGAAATAAGAAAAAAGAAAATATATATAGATGGTAAGGAAATAGAAGATAAATGGGGATTTTTCTCCGATGATTATTTTGGACCCCCAAGAGATGATTTTGGGCCATTCAAAGTCCCTCCTGGACATGTATTCGTGATGGGAGATAACAGAGACGAATCTAACGATTCAAGATTCTGGGGACCGGTAAATATACAGAACATAAAGGGGAAAGCTTTTGTAATATATTTTTCCTGGGATTCAAATGAAAAATCTGTAAGGTTCAACAGAATTTTCTCTCTTATAAGGTGAATTTATTTTTTTGTTTGATAAAATGAATTTTTTGTTTTAATCTGAGATGTCTTTCCTGTTTTTTTATTAAAAAACTTATTTCTTCTGGGTTACGAGTCCGACTTTTTCAATCCCTTGTTGTTTTATAACATCCATCACAGATACAACAAACCCATATCTTACTGATTTATCTGCTTCTACTAAAATTTCTTTCGGTTTTAGTTTTTCTAAATAGTTTTGTAGTTCATCAAAAGAATTTATAACAATCCCATTAAGTCTTATTTTTTCATCTTTCGTGACGGTTATGATTGGAGTATCTTCTGTTTGCTCTGTTGGGTTGGAGGAGGACGCTTCTGGAGTATTTACCTCAAAAGAGTATTTCAGAACGGGAGCAGATATCATAAATATTATGAGTAAAACCAGCATTATATCAACCAGTGGTATCATATTTATTGAGGCTTCAAATTCATCATTGTTTGTCTTGAGCTCCATATCTTTAAATTTTAATTTTTTACTTTCTGATTTTAGTAAGTGTAGATTTTAGTTTCTTATATTTTTGATTATTATGGAGAATTTTTTCAGCCAAACATATAATTTTTTTAACTTTGTTTTTTTGCTGATTTTCATTTTATTTTTCTTTTTGCCTGTTTTAAAGCGCCAAGCTCTTCACAATTCAAGAATGTCTCTGATAAGAAAATTAGAGAAAGAAAGGGGAAGTAGAGTTATAACTCTCATCCACAGACAGGAAACGGTTGGGTTATTCGGTATTCCTTTCTTGAAGTATATAAACATAGAGGATTCAGAACAGGTTCTGAGGGCTATCAGAATTACTCCTGATGATATGCCAATAGATCTGATAGTGCATACACCGGGAGGACTTGCATTAGCAACAACTCAAATCGCAAATGCTCTGGTAAGACACAAAGCACCAGTTAGAGTTATTATACCTCACTATGCTATGTCTGGTGGAACTATCATAGCTCTTGCAGCAGACGAAATCATTATGGATCAGAATGCAGTGTTGGGACCAGTTGACCCTCAGCTTCAGGGACTCCCAGCTGCATCAATCCTAAAAGTTCTGGGAAAAAAAGATATAAAGGATATAGAGGATCAAACCCTTGTTATGGCTGATATAGCAGAAAAAGCAATAAAGCAAATGGTAGAGTATCTTGTTTGGCTTCTTAAAGCTAATGGAATGGATGAAGAAAAAGCAAAAAAAATAGCTGATGAATTAGCAACAGGTAAATACACACACGACTATCCTCTCACCGTTGAAAAGCTAAGAGAACTTGGGCTCAAAGTATCCACAGATGTTCCCCAAGAAGTTTATGATCTTATGGGACTTTATCCTCAACCTTTGGGAAGTCAAGTCCCTTCGGTTCAGTATATTCCTCTTCCTTACAAGAGAACTGATATTATAAGAAGATAAGCTTTTTATAAGTGCGTAAGGCTAATTTTTACAGAAAAGTTTAAAGTTTCTTTATTAAACAGATTCTTATTTTTATTAAACATGCTCTTAATTTTTTTATTGGGCTAATTTTGCTTTTACTATATCAAATCTTTTTGCTCCAAACTTTTCCTCTGCGCTCCCTTCTCTCACAGATATTTCCAAAGTATTGTATGAACCCACTATTAGTAAAGGTTCTCCCTTTTTTACACTGTCGTATGATCTAACAAAAGGGGCTCTTATTTTTATTACTTTTTTTGTTTTCTTCATTTGGGCTTGCGATTTTTTTTCTTCAACTTTTACTTTCAGAATTTCTATTTCATTTATTTTGCAGTCTTCAAGGTATTCTTTTGGGATATTTGTTATGAGATTTCCAAACCTATCTATGTGAATTATTTGACCTATAATTTCTTTTTCTTTTTTTCTTATCCTTTTATCTTTTTCTTTGCTATCTTCTATTATTTTTATTTGTGGTTTAGGTAATTCTAATTTTACTGGAATAATTTCTTCTTGGAATGAAATTTTTTTGATAATTTCTGGGTTTTTTGATATCAGAGCGCAAGCTGGTGCAAAAATATCTCTTCCGTGAAATGTATTTGATTTTTCAAGAAAAAGACCATAATTTCTTGCTTCATCTAAAATTTTCTCTTCATTTATTTCAAAGATTTTTTGACGCTTCGCTTGAAGAAAAATAGGAGTAAATATTCCATTATCTGGCCCAACGAAAAAAATTTTTTTCTTTACTCTGGGAAATTCAATTTCACTTTCGCCCACAATAGGTTTTCTTTTACCACCAACTCCCGGATCTACCACAGCTAAAATAATGCTTTTTTGAGGAAGATAATTCAAAGTTTTACTTATTATGAACACAGCTGAATATATATCTTGCGGAGAAATTTCATGAGTAATATCAATTATTTTTGCATCTTGGTTTATAGATAAAATTACACTTTTTACAATACCGACATATTCGTCCCTTGTGCCGTAATCTGTAAGAAAAAAAATAGGAATGTTATCTTCCTTCCTTTTTCTTCCCATTTCTTCTTTCCCTTTAGACTCTTCTTTTTACTCATTTGTGATTGGGAACTTTTTTTAAATTTTTATTTTTATTTTATATAATTTATTTCTTTTCTGCTTTTTTACAATCTCGGAAATGTTTTTGACAGCTTTGCCAAATATTTCTGGTTTTTCTCGGTATTTACCTGCAAGAAAATACTTACGAATTTCGGCTTCTTATAAATAAAAGCTTCAAAGTCTATTTTTCTTATCTATTTTTTTCCTTCATATCCGATTTTATTATTGAGAGCATAGATGATTTTTAGTGATTATTTCCATTTTGATTTTTCGTTTTTTGAATTTGAATTTTTTGAATACTTTGATGAAGTATTTCTAATAAAAAGAAAACTTTCCTATGTGTATAACTCTTTCCTCTCACTTCCTGTCTTTAATTTCTCTAATTTACCTAACGCTTTACATCCCTGATTTATTTTAAGTTATTCTCAAGGTTAGAATTTTACCTATCAGTTTTCAGGATGTAGAATAATCGGATTTTCAATTTCAGTGTTTTAAAAAAGGTAGGACAGATATTTGCAGTAATTAGGCGTTGTGCGTAATAAGATAGTGACGTGGTATGGGTAAGTTGTAAATTTTCATTTTTATTTTTATGGAAAATGAAGTTTTCTTATGTTTTCTGTTTTAAATTAGAGGTTTAGGGGAGGAAAAAAAATGAGTCTGAACGGAAAAAAGAAAATAACTCTGAGCGATGAGATGATACTTAGGTATTCAAGGCAAATAATTTTAGATGAAGTGGGAGGAGAGGGACAGAAAAAACTTTTATCTGCAAGCGTATTTATAGCGGGAACAGGCGGTCTTGGCGCACCAGCAGCTTTATATCTTGCAGCAGCAGGTGTTGGAAAAATAGCATTAGCAGATTTTGACAAGGTGGATTTATCTAACCTTCAAAGACAAATAATATACTCAACGGAAGATGTGGGAAAACCAAAAGCGCTTGTTTCAGCAGAAAAATTAAGAAAGNTAAATCCAGATATTGAGGTAGTTGCTATAAATGAAAAAATATCGGCGTCAAATGTAATTGAACTTATAAAAGATTATGACATAGTTTTAGATGGTTCTGATAATTTTTCTGCAAGGTATGCTGTGTCTGATGCTTGCGTGATTTTGGGAAAACCATATGTTTACGGAAGTGTCCTAAGATTTGAAGGTCAAGTTTCCACATTCATACCGTCAGCGGAAGGTCCATGTTATAGATGTCTTTATCCTGAACCTCCTCCGCCAGGTGTTATGCCTTCTTGCCAGGAAGCTGGAGTTTTAGGTGTTGTTCCAGGAATAATTGGGCTTCTTCAAGCAAATGAAGTTCTAAAACTTATTTTAGGGAAAGGGCAACCTCTTATCGGAAAACTCTTAGTTTTCGATGCGCTAACCACTGATTTTTCCATCTTTAAGGTAAGAAAAAGGAAAGATTGCCCAGCATGTGGTGAGAACCCTGTGATAAAAACCCCGCAAGATATTGAAGAATGGTGCTCTATTCCATATAGGGATAATTTGTAGTGAAAATTCTTTGATTTTACTTGATTTTGATTTGTCACTCGAGTTAGCGTGATATCAATTGCCTTGCAAAATTTTTAGTTAATTTGTTTGTTTTTTTATTTTTGAACTTTGTATATTTTATCTTGTGTTTGAGATAGAATTTGTTAAAGAGTAGAAATTTTGGAAATGGGGTGAAAGCGATGTTGTATAAGATGGGAAAATCTTCTTGCGGGGTTGGTTTTGTCGCGAGTATCAAAGGAGAAAAATCAAATCGAATACTGAAAATAGGATTAGAATCTGTAAGGAACCTCATTCATCGGGGAGCAGTATCTGCTGACGGTAAAACAGGAGATGGAGCAGGAATAATGACTCAGATTCCTCTGAGAATTGTCAAAAAAGAGTTTGAAAAAAGAGGAATAAATTTGGATCCTGAAAAAGTAGCAATAGGTGTTTTCTTTCTGCCAAACTCCAAAGAAGATCAACAATTCATTTTTGATATAACAGAAAGTTTTGCAAAAGAACTTGGTTTTTCTCCGCTTTTTTGGAGAGAAGTTCCGCAAGATGAAAACGCTCTCGGTGAAATAGCAAAATCATCAAAACCTCAGATAAAGCACCTTTATATAAGGTACGATGGGAATTGGAAAGAAGCAGAAAGAAAACTTTATATTCTGAGGAAATTTGTAGAAAAGAAAGCATCGGAAAGAAAAATTTCTCTTTATATACCATCTCTCTCAACAAAAAAAAATTGTTTATAAAGGACTTTTTGTTGCAACACAAATAGATAAATTTTATCTTGATTTGCAAGATCCAGACTATGAGACAGCTATATGCATGTTTCACCAAAGGTATAGCACAAATACGCATCCACACTGGTTTATTGCCCAGCCTTTCAGGTTTCTCGCGCATAACGGAGAAATAAATACCTTGTTAGGGAATATAAATTGGACACGAGCTCGGGAAAAAAGTTTATCTACAAAAGTTTGGAGCAAAGATGAGCTTGAAATTATAAGACCAATTGTGTGGGAAGGTGGAAGCGATTCATCTATGTTAGATAACATGTTAGAATTTCTTTACTTTTCAGGAAGAGAGCTACCAGAAGCTATGGCTACAATTATACCGGAACCGTATGAAGTTATCCCAAATATGCCGGATGATATCAAAGCGTTCTTTGAGTATTATGACTACTTTACTGAACCTTGGGACGGTCCAGCTGCGATAACTTTTTCTGACGGAGTGGGTGTGGGAGCGTGCCTTGATAGAAACGGTTTGAGACCAGCGAGAGTGGGAATAACAAAAGATGGATTAGTTATCGTTTCATCTGAAATAGGAGTAGCAAGACAAATCCCTCTTGAAGAATTTGAAGAAATAGATAGGCTTGGTCCTGGAAAAATGTTATACATAGATACACAAGAGGGAAAACTTTATAGAGATCATGAAATAAAGGGAAAGATTGCCAGAGCAAAACCATATTCGGTGTGGATAAGGAAATCAAAAAAAATCACGACTGAAATTACAAAAGATGAATTTTCTTCAATAGATGAAAAGGAACTTTTAAGATTGCAAAAGGCTTTTGGATACACAGAAGAAGATATAGAACGTTTCTTCAAAGAAATGGCATTTTTGGGTAAGGAAGCGACTTACTCTATGGGAGATGATACTCCTTTTGCCTTTATGTCACAAGTCCCGAGAAATATTTTCTCTTACTTCAAGCAGAGATTTGCACAAGTTACAAATCCACCAATAGACCCATATAGGGAATACATAGTTATGTCTTTATCAACTACAATAGGAGAGAAAGGAGATATAACTTATGACGATGAAAAGCATGCTGATGTTATAAGGTTAGATAGCCCTATCATAACAGAGGAAGTTTTGGAACAACTGAAAAAGGATTTGCCTTTCAGAATTTTTGAGACAGTTTTCGATCTGAACCAAAAATCATCACTCAGAGAAAGAATTTATGGTATAGCCTATGAGGTAGCCGATGCGGTTGAAAAAGATGGAGTAAAGCTTATAATACTCTCTGATAGAAATTCTGGAAAAGACGGGAAAGTCTTTATTCCGTCATTGATGGTTGTTGGAGCAGTTCATCAAGAACTTGTAAGAAGGGGTTTAAGACTAAAAGCTTCTATTATAGTTGATAGCGGAGAACCGAGGGAAGAACATCATTTTGCTTGCCTTTTGGGATACGGTGCTGATGCAATTTTACCTTGGCTTGCATTTTTGACAGCATATCACATCAAAGAAGAACACAGGGGAAAAGCTCAGGAAATTCAAGATAGATTAAAGCTCGTCAAAAACTATAAATCTGCGGTTGAGAAAGGTATAAAAAAGATAATGACAAAAATGGGAATCTCTCACATTTCAAGTTATAGGGGAGCTCAAATATTTGAGATAATTGGACTGAAAGATGAGATTGTTGATTTCTGCTTCACTGGAACTCCAAACTGGTTCGGTCAAGACGGTGTAGGCTATGAAGAGATTGCAGAGGACTATATTGAATTTTATAGATGGTCAGAAGATCCTTCTCCTTTGCTTCCAAATCTTGGATTTTTCAAGTTCATAAGAGGGAAAGAGTATCATGAGAAAAATCCATTTGTTTTCAGACCTTTACACAAATTCACAGAAACAGGGAACAGGGAATTTTACAAGGAGTTTACAACACAGGTTCAATCAAGACCACCAGTAAAAATAAGAGACCTTTTTGATATAAAACCTCTGGGAGACCCTATACCGGTAGATGAGGTGGAGCCGGTAGAGAGTATAATAAAAAGATTTTATGTTTCTTCTATGTCTTTTGGTGCTTTATCACCTGAGGCTCACGAAACACTCGCAATAGGAGTAAACAGAATCGGAGCAAATATGGGAAGCGGTGAGGGAGGAGAGGATCCGAGAAGGTTTGAACCTTACGAGAACGGAGACCTGGCTTCAAGCACTATGAAGCAAATTGCATCCGGTAGATTCGGTGTTACAACCGAGTACGCAGTAAATTGTAGAGAACTTGAAATAAAAATTGCTCAAGGTGCAAAACCNGGAGAAGGTGGACAGCTTCCGGGGACAAAAGTTACGGAAGAGATAGCAAGAGTAAGAAGATCTGTTCCGGGTATAACTCTTATATCACCACCGCCACACCACGATATTTATTCGATAGAAGATTTGGCACAGCTTATATATGACCTGAAAAAAGTTAATCCGCAAGCCCGCGTATCCGTTAAACTTGTTTCAGAAGCTGGGGTAGGAATAATAGCAGCAGGTGTTGCGAAGGCTTATTCAGATACAATTCAAATATCTGGGCATGATGGAGGAACAGGAGCATCTCCCGCAAGCTCAATCAAAAATGCTGGGATATCATGGGAGCTCGGACTTATTGAAACTCAAGCTATACTTATCTGGAATGATTTGAGGGAACGAGTCCGTTTGAGAGTAGATGGTGGAATGCTCAACGGATGGGATGTTGTCAAGGCAGCAGTTTTAGGAGCAGAAGAGTATGGGTTTGGTAGTTCGGCCATGGTTGCTATTGGATGTATTATGGCAAGGCAATGCCACCTCAATACATGTCCTGTTGGTATAGCAAGTCAAAAGGAAGAATTAAGAAGAAAGTTCCCAGGTTTTCCAGAAAGGATAGAGAGATATTTCATAGCTGTCGCGGAGGAAGTCAGAGAAATTTTAGCATCACTTGGTGCTCGCTCCCTAAATGATATAATAGGTAGGATTGACCTTATAAAGCCTAAAAATATTCAACTTCAAAAAACTAAAAAAGAGGTAAATATATCATACCTGAAAAAGTTGTTTTTGAACATAGCAGAAGGAGGGGAGAACCCTTTCGTATATGACCTCCCAGATAAATCAGATTCAGAAATTGACTCTGTGCTCGATAAAAAAATATTGGAAATTATATCTCAAAAATCAATTTCAAATAGATTACCAAAGAATGATAGACCTGAAACGGAGGAAGAAGATTTGAATGGGAGAATAGTCAAAGATGCGTGGGAAAAATTAGAAAAGGGAAAGAAGGTAAGTTTGAAGTACAAAATAAATAACTCGCACAGGTCAGTTGGAGCAACGCTTGCAGGTTTAATAGCGAAAAAATGGGGCGATGGGGTATCTCTCAAACCCGGGCTCAAGCCAAGAACAGTTGAGATAGAGTTTGAAGGAGTTGCGGGTCAAAGCTTCGGAGCGTTCCTCACAAAAGGTATGANATTTGTNTTGAGGGGAGTAGCTAACGATTATCTCGGTAAAGCTCTTTCAGGTGGAGAAATAATTGTAATACCTCCGGTAGAGAATTCTGTGGCAATTGGAAATGTTTGTATATACGGAGGAACTTCTGGTTATCTTTTTGTCAAGGGAAGAGCAGGGGAAAGATTTGCAGTAAGAAATTCGGGAGTTTTCGCGGTAATTGAGGGAGCAGGAGATCACTGTATGGAATATATGACAGGAGGAATATGCGTCGTTGCAGGTCCTGTCGGTAAAAATCTCGGAGCAGGCATGACAGGNGGAATAGGATTTGTTATGTGGTCCGATCTACTCCCAAAACTCATAAACGCTGAATGGATTTTCTTGAAGAATATTGACGAAGAGGAGGAATTCAAAGTTTTAGAAAGACTTATTTATCTTCATGCTATTCAAACTGGTTCAGATAAACCAAAGGAACTTCTTTCTCAAATAGATATGCTTCGTGTAGTTGTTCCGAAAGAATTTCAGAAGTATAAATCAAGTTTCCTAAAAGAGGCAATTTTGAAAATTGAGAAAGATTTCGCTGATTTCCTTCCTCAATCTGTAAAAGGAATATCAGCAACGCAAAACCAATGAATATAATTTATCAATATCAAAAGAAGAAACGTTAGCTAAACTTTTCGGGAAAGTATTCTTCTGAGTTCAATTACTGAATCTATTTATTATTATTTATTAATTTTAATAATAAATAAAATGAATAATGATGAAGAATGATAATAGTAATAATGAAAATGTTAATGAAATCCTAAATATGTCAAAATAGTTATTAATTTCTTTTAAATGGAGAAGAAAAAATATGGAGAAGAAAAAATTTGGATTTCTGTCTAATATTTTGACTTCGTTGAACTTGTTTTCCGGTTTCCTTGCGGTTCTGTTTGCTTTTGAGGGGAAAACTCACCTTTCTTTTTATTTTGTAATTTTTGGTTTGATTTTTGATATGGCAGATGGGAGAATAGCAAGGTCTTTGGGGATATCATCGCGGTTTGGTCTTGAGTTTGATTCTCTTGCTGACCTTGTAACTTTTGGTCTCGCTACTTCGGCTATTATTTTAAATTTGTTTTTTGGTAAATCTGAGGTGGGAAAAATTTTTTCGTTCCTACCTACATTAGCCGTTGCTATAAGACTTGCAAGATTTAATGTAAATTCTGACGCTAAACCAAAAGAATATTTTGAAGGTTTAAGTTCTCCTATGGGAGCATTTTTGATCATCTCTGTTATTAATCTTCTTTCAGATTATGAAAGAACTCTGTTGATTGAAATTTTGGCTTTTGCAGCTGTTATCTTCGTATCTGCATTACAGGTTAGCACCTTAAAGTTCAGGTCATATAAGGAGCTGAAAATAAAAGGCAATATATATTACTTTTTATTTATTCCGCCTTTCCTCTTATGGTTGATCATTTTCAAGCAGAAGGTTTTCTTCATAATTGTTGTTTTTACGACATTTATATACATTTTTTATAATATTATTTTTGAGAATATATATTATGGAAAAAATCTACATATTCGACACAACTTTAAGGGACGGAGAGCAGGCGCCGGGCTTTTCCATGACGATAGACGAGAAGGTCAAAATGGCTCTGGCGTTGGAAAAGCTCGGAGTTGATATAATAGAAGCCGGCTTCCCTATAACATCGGAAGGAGACTTTCAGGCTGTTAGAGAAATTTCACAAGTACTTGAAAAGCCCGTAGTTTGTGCTCTTGCAAGGTGTGAGGAGCAGGATATAGAAAGAGCAGCAGAAGCATTAGCTCCTGCAAAAAGAAAAAGAATTCATGTTTTTATCGCAACAAGTGAAATTCATATGAAATATAAATTGAGACTTTCTGAGGAGGAAGTTCTTGAAAAAGCTGTAAAAGCTGTAAAGCTTGCAAAAAAGTATGCAGATGAGGTTGAATTTTCCGCAGAAGACGCTACAAGATCAGACCCAGATTTCCTTATAAAAATATTCTCAGAAGTTGTAAAAGTCGGAGCAGATGTAATAAATGTCCCAGATACCGTTGGATATACTTTGCCTTTTGAATTCTTTGAACTTATTAAAAGGTTGAAAGAAGCTATATCACAGGTTGGAAACCCAATTATTTCCGTCCACTGTCATAATGACCTTGGTCTTGCAACTGCTAACACCCTTGCCGGGATTTTAGGGGGGGCAAGGCAGTGTGAAGTTGCACTCAACGGTATAGGAGAGAGAGCAGGGAACACATCGTTAGAAGAGGTCGTTATGGCTATAAGAACAAGGAAAGATTTCTTTTCAAAATTTTATACAACTATAAATACGAAGGAGATTTACCCAGCATCTCGACTTCTCTCCAAAATAACTGGTGTTCAGGTTCCTCCGAATAAAGCTATTGTTGGGCAAAATGCTTTTGCTCACGAAGCTGGGATACACCAAGATGGGGTTTTAAAAAATCCTCTTACGTATGAAATAATGAGACCGGAAGATGTAGGCTTCCCAAGTTCGCAGATAGTCATAGGTAAGCATTCAGGGAGGCACGCTCTTGCAAAAAAACTTGCAGAGATGGGATATGAACTTTCAGCGGAAGAAGTCAAAGCGGTTTATAAAAAAATAAAAGAGCTTGCGGATAAGAAAAAAAGAATATATGATGAAGATATAGAGGCAGTAGTTTTTGAGGAGGTACTAAAAACTCAAAAAGAAGATAGATATGAACTCATTTCAGCTAACTTCGCTGGTGGAACTGAATTGGTTCCAACCGCAACTGTTGTAATAAGAGATGGAGACAAGATAAGACGAGCCTTTGCATCCGGTGATGGTCCAGTTGACGCTGTGTACAAAGCTATTCAAAGTTGTCTTGCCATATCCCCAGAACTTGTTGATTATTCTGTGAAATCTATTTCGGGTGGAACTGATGCGCAAGGAGAGGTTTCTGTTGTTCTTAAAATCGGTAATGTATCTGCAAACGGAATAGGTGTAAGTACAGATATAGTTGTCGCTTCTGCAAAAGCCTTTATTTCTGCTATAAACAGAATTGAGAAGGTTTCACGCATAAAGAGAAATTTATCTTTAAGTGAATCAAGGGCTCTTTGATTCAATTCAAATTCGTAAAATTTTAGAAGGTGGGAAAAATTTTTGATAACGAAGCTGATGACAAGGAAATTATCTCTACAATAAATTACTACAAAAATAAATCTAAAACCTTCAAGAAAGTATGTGTTATAATGGGAGGCGAATCGGAGGAAAGAGAAATTTCAATAAAAACTGGTGAAGCTGTATTTTCTGCTCTTTTAAGAAGTGGGATCAATGCGGAAAAAATTGTATTTCCCATTCTTGATATAAACTATCTAAAAAATTTTGATGCAGCCTTTATATGCCTTCATGGGAAATATGGGGAAGACGGAACCATCCAGGGTATGCTTGAAATCCTCAAAATTCCTTATACTTCTCCTGACCCCGTTGTTTCCGCCCTTTTTATGGATAAATTCATTACAAGACTTGCTTTGAGAGATTTAGTCCCTCAGCCGGTTTTCTTTGTCGCGAGTTCAGAAGACGAAGCCATAAAGATAGTAATGAATGAGATTGGTTTGCCCTGTGTTATAAAACCTAATTTCTCTGGCTCTTCGTTTGGAATTTCTATAATCAGAGAGAAAGATGAGAAAAAAATAAGAAAAGCGGTAAATGAAGCTTTCAGATTTTCAGCTTCCGTTCTAATAGAGGAATTTTTGGACGGACCTGAATTTACCATAGGACTTATTGAGAAAATTCCTCTATCTGTTATTGAAATAGTTCCGCAAGATGATGAATTCTTTTCCTTTCAAGCAAAGTATAAAGGAAACACAAATTATATAATTCCTCCTAAATCTATTGAGCCTTATACAATAGAAGAAGCTCTTAAAATCTCCAGGTATATATGCCAAAGATTTAATATCGGTGGAGCTGTAAGAGTAGATTTTAAAACTAAAAGAGGAGATAATAAACCTTACTTTCTCGAACTTAACACTATCCCAGGTATGACTGAAAGATCATTGCTCCCAAAAATTGCAAATTTCAGGGGTATATCTTTTGATGACTTAGTTTGTGCAATTTTGGGAACCGCTTCATTGAAAATATCAAAAAGATAGTTTTATTTTATTTGGAAAAATTTGTTGGGAAAATTCAGAAGGCTCTGCTGAAAAAGTAAAATAATTTTGTATGGGAGCAAAGGATTTTGAGAGACCATTTTCTATGAGGGGGCTTACAACAAAAATAAGAACTCCACATGGTTCCATGTTTGTCACGATCAACTTTCTTGAAGGTAAGATAAGGGAGGTTTTTGTTGTTGTTTCAAAACCAGGTTCTGAACTCAGGGCCTGTGCGGAAGCTTTGGGGAGGGTGGTTTCTCTTGCACTGCAAAAGGGAGTGCCAGCGGAAGACTTAGCTGAAACTTTGGAAAATATAAAAACAGAGCAAGTTTCATGGAACAAAATTGATGAAAGAAGTTTTTCAGTCTCTTCTATACCAGATGGTATCGCGAAAGCTATAAGATTTGCTCTATCTTTGAAAAATCCACCAGATCTATCTCACTTCCCATATAAGGTCGTTGATGGAAAGCAAAGTAGCTCATCTGAAATGAATTCATCTGGACCGAAGGAAGAAGTCCATAAGAATCCTGAGTTCAATAATAAATTAATTTCAAATCCAAGTAAGAATAATCCTTCAAATCCAGGTAAGGGTGAAGAGATAGGAAAGGAGGCCGAAAAATTTGAAATATGTCCTGAATGCCATTCTGCCTCTCTTACGTTTCAGGAAGGGTGTTATATATGCATGAGTTGTGGATATACNAAGTGTTCGTAGAGAGAAAATTTAATCTCTTTTTTCATAGGTTCATTTTAGTTTTCTGCTCATTGATTTTTTCTTTTTTTGTTTTTCATTCTGAATCTATTGCTTCTTTTGAAATTTGGCAGAAAATTCAGATGCAAGGGAAAAACATAGGATACTCTATTGTGAGATTAAAAGGTGATTCCGTAGAAGAATTGATGAGTATGAAACTCAAAGCTATGGGACAAGAAAGGGAGGTAAAAGCTCAGCTCGTTTGGACGAAGAATCCTGATTACTCCTTTAAAAGTTTTGAATTCCAAATCAAAAGTGAAGGTGGAAGTAATACTGTTAAGGGTGAAGTGCAGGGTAATAAATTTTTGTTGCACGTTGGTAGAGGAAAAAGGAGTTTCAGTATTCCGGAAAAAGTCTTTACCGGTTCTTCATTTATTTTTATAATTTCAGACGCGATAAGAAGCGGAGACAAAAACAGGTTAAGAAATTTTTCTTTACTTTATTTTGATCCATCTGTTATAAGGCTTGATACGCTTTATATTGAACCGTTTAAGAAAANCGAGGATGTTTTGGTTTTCAAAAAAACATTTGCTGGTATATCTTCTTTGATCTATTTTGACAAAAAAGGGAATTTCTTGAAAGAGGAGGGAACTATGGGGATTTCTTCAATTACTTCGTCAAGGGAAGAAATAATTTCTTCTCCGCCGGAGGATGTAGATATAATTTTTTCTACCTCTGTTGCAGTAGAAGGTAAATATCCAGATTCAGCTCAAAGGAGGAGTATAAAGAGAGCAATTTTATTCGTATGGGGTGTTGATCGTATTCCTTCATTTCCTCCAAGACAAGTGGTTTCAAAAGAAGGATATGGTTTCATTGTTCAGCTAAAAGATTCACCTCTGTTTGATAACCACAATTTGGAACTTTATACTAAACCAGAACTTTTGATAGAATCTGACAGTCCAGAAATAAAAAAATTAGCCAGAGAATTGGAGAGAAATATTGAGAGTAAGGATAATAATAATAAGAGAAGCAGGCGGATTTTTGAGAAAGGAGGGAGCAATGATGGTGTTGCGAAGGCTATTCAATATGTGTCAGATTGGGTGTTTCGTAGTTTGAAGAAAACATCTGTTTTGAGCATGCCTTCTGCTCTGCAAGTTCTTGAAACTATGAAAGGAGATTGCAACGAACACTCTATTCTTACTGTTGCTGTTTTAAGGGCTATGGGGATTCCTTCTCGGGTTGTATTTGGTCTTGTTTATGATTCTGGTTCATTCTTTTATCACGCATGGGTTGAGGCTTTTGATGGGAAAAATTGGATAGAATTTGACCCNACCTGGGGGCTCTTCCCAGCCGATATTTTGAGAATAAGAATAGGAACAGGAAATGTTTCAGATTGGGTGAAAGTATTAGAATATGTCGGGAAAATAAAGATAAAGTTTATTGATTGGCAGTAGCAGAACAAGTGTAAGAAGATAGATCATTTTGAGGGAGGAGCAAAAAGAAGGTCTTGATGATATATATACCAGTTTTTTCTATAAATCAGAAAATCTTCGGAATTTTAGTAATGCGATAGGAATTTTATACAAATTTCTTTATATGTTAGTGGTCAATGAAGATATTGAGCAGAGAAGGAAGAAGATTTTAAACATTATCCAGGCAGATTTTCCTTTTGAGTGGAGACCTTTCAAAAAGATAGCTGAAATTGTGGGTTTGGAAGAGGAAGAGGTTATAGATTTTGTTAAAGAACACTTTGAAAAAAGAATCATAAGGCAAATATGTGCAATATTTGATACGAGGTCCCTTGGTTATAAATCTATGCTTGTTGCTGCAAAAGTAAAGAAGGAAAAAGAAGATTTTGCTGCAAGTGTAATAAATCAACATCCAGGCGTCAGTCATAATTACAGAAGGAATCACGAATTTAACTTATGGTTTACAATTGCTGTTCCTCCAAATTCAAAAATAGGACTTGAAAAAACAGTGAAAATCCTTGAGAAAATAAGTGGAGCAGATGAGATGATAATGCTTCCTACAATAAAACTTTATAAAATAGGTGTCGTTTTAGATATGACAGGAGAGGAAGATCCGGGGGGCGAAGAGAAGTATAAGTATTATACCGAGCAGGAAAGAAAAGCAAATGGAGTTTCTCCTGAAGAAATTCCAGCAATTTTAGCCCTTCAGGAAAACATTTTTCCAGAGAAGGAACCTTTTGCCCGTATTATTGAAAAGCATAATTTCTCNTTTGAGGAACTCAAATCTTGGTATGAAAAGTTCAGAGCAGAAGGAAAGATAAGAAGATACGCCGCAATACTTTACCACAAAAGAGCTGGTTTCAAATATAACGTTATGGCTGTATGGGAAGTTTCAGGTCCGGATGAGTATGTAGATTCGATTGGTATGAAGTTTGCATCGGTAAGAAGTGTTAGCCACTGTTATAGAAGACCAACTTATCCCTCTTGGCCTTATTCTATATTTACGATGATTCATGCGAGNGATGAACAAGAAGCAAATTATGTCATCAGAAAAATGTCAGAAGAAACTGGAATTAAAAACTATGCTGGTTTGGTATCTACGAAAGAATATAAAAAAGTGAGATTGAGATATTTTACACCAGATTGGGAAGAGTGGGAAGAAAAATACAGGTCAGAAATCTAAAAAAAAGAAGGACAGGAACTTTTGGCGAAGATTTAGCACAAAAATATCTTCAAGAAAGAGGATATCTCATAGTTCAAAGAAGTTTCAGAACAAGATTCGGAGAAATAGATATAATAGCCATTTCTCCCGATAAAAAATATTTGTGTTTTGTTGAAGTTAAGACAAGAAGGCAAAGCTTATTTGGAAATCCAGTGGAAGCAGTAGATGAAAGAAAGGTAAGAAAAATTATCTCAGTTGCAGAAGAGTTTTTATCTTCACATCATAAANTTCAAGACATTGAAGTCAAAAGTCTCAGTGTAAGATTTGATGTCATATCAGTTGAAATTGTTTCTAATGATGTAAAGATACAGCATATTGAAAATGCCTTTTGAGAAAATAAGCAAAGCATAGGAAATCTTGTTTGGAAATTGAAAATTAAAAATGAAGAAAATCTTAATTAATTAATTAATTATTATTGATAATCATCAGATATAAAATTTATAATGACCTTGTTCAAAAACATCAAACTAACTTAATATGAATTGGTGGATATGAAAAAATGAATGCGAGTGTTTTTATAAGTTTTTTTTATAAGTTTTTATAAAGAAACAAAAGATAGGAGATTATTTGAGAGCTCTGACTGGAAAATACAGAGAAAAACCGGGAGCATTCAGTAAAGTTGTGAGAAAGTTTTACAGATTATCAAAAACGAAAATCAACTTTTAAAGTGTATGGGAGATATGAGGCTTTCTTTTCTTTTAGATTTGATAATATTAAGATAAGANTAAAGCTTATGTCAATTCAAATAGATGTAAGAAAATCTCCTTTTTATAAATTTTTATAAATATGGAAAAAAAGAAAGATTTAAAGATGGAATAGAGGTTAAGCGGAAAGAGATTGTAAAAAAAGTAAAAGGCTTTTATTTTTTGAATTAATGATTTTCGTAATTTTTTGCCATAAATCAAATGTGATTGCAACATAAGTCAGTTAAAATTTTAATAAGGAGGTGATAAAAATGAGCGAAAAAGGGAACAAGGTAAATATATACTATGAAAATGACNCAGATATATCTTATATAAAAGATAAAAAAGTTGCAATTATAGGTTTTGGAAGTCAAGGACATGCCCATGCACTGAATCTCAAAGATTCTGGGATTGAAGTTGCCGTTGGACTGAGAAAAGGNGGTATTTCATGGGAGGTAGCAAGAAAAGTTGGCCTTGAAGTTATGGAGGTAGAAGATGCTGCAAAATGGGCTGATGTTATAATGATCCTTATACCAGATGAAGAGCAACCAAAAGTTTATGAGGAAAAGATAAAGAAAGGGCTCACAAAGGGAAAATATCTTGCNTTTGCTCACGGGTTTAACATACACTTCAAGCAAATATTACCTCCGGAAAATGTTAATGTTTTTATGGTTGCTCCGAAGGGACCAGGAAAACTTGTCAGAGACGAATTTTTAAAGGGTAGAGGGGTTCCAGCTTTACTTGCAGTCTATCAGGACCCATCCGGTGATACGAAGCAAGTTGCTCTTGCATATGCNAAGGGAATAGGAGCTTCGCGGGCAGGTGTTATAGAAACAACTTTCAAAGATGAGGCAGAAACAGACCTTTTTGGAGANCAGGTCGTGTTGTGTGGAGGACTAACATCTCTTATGCGTGCTGCGTTTGAAACACTCGTAGAAGCCGGATACCCACCCGAACTTGCTTACTTTGAATGTATTCATGAAATGAAACTTATAGTTGATTTAATTTACGAAGGTGGATTTAAGATGATGAGAAAATATATATCAAATACAGCAAAGTATGGAGACTTAACCCGGGGGCCGCGTATTATAGATGAGAACGTAAGGAAAAAGATGAAAGAAATTCTTGAAGAAATAACATCCGGAAAGTTTGCAAAAGAATGGATATTAGAAAATATGTCAGGTCGTCCTGTCTTCAATTCATTACTTAGAGAATGGGAAAACATAGAAGCAGAAAAGGTGGGTGAAAAGTTGAGAGCTATGATGCCTTGGCTCAAAAAAGAATAAAATTCTCAATTACAAAAAGAGGATATTATATGATATATATTTCCAAGAAAACTTTGTTATAGTGCTTTTCNGAAGCTTTCCAGATAATGAATTATCATGGCAGATACCATAAAAANGATTTGAGAAGTCAATAGACTATCAGGAGTTCTACCCTGAATTTCTGAGTATTTTCAAAAATTCATTCCAACTTTTTACTTTTATTACCTCTTTTTTTATTTTTTTCAGATGTTTTATATCATCTATTCGCCATAGAATAGCTTTAACTTGTTTTACTTTTGAACGTCCAAACTTCAATTCTACATCCATCAAAATTGCTTCTTTTAGACCTTCTTTTAGCCCTTTTTGTTCTCCTTCTTTTATTCCTTTAAGTATTCCTTTTTGTTCTCCTTCTTTTAGCCCTTTTTCAAAACCTCTTTTTTCTCCCCATTTATAGAAAGGGGTTTTAGTTATGTCAATTTCAATCGGCATAGGCTCTAAATTTCAATTTAATATCAAATAAACTTGCTAAGAAATTTACGCTTTCTATATATTTTATTAGTTTTGTATTGTCTTTCACGATTTTTGGAATTTTCTTTATTACTTTGTCAAGNGTTANCNTTTTCATAAGCTTCTTCCGGAGATAAGATTTCATCTGCTCCAAAATCTTTCAGCCATCTTGATTTTTTCCTTGTTATAGCGAAGACGTGACAGCCTCTCATTTTTGCAAACTGCACAAGAAACATTCCGGTGTGTCCTGTTGCACCGAATATAGCAACATTTTCTCCAGGTGCTACTAAATTCATTGCGTGATATGCGGTTAAAGCTCCAACTCCTAAACTTGAAGCAACTTCTTCTGATGTATCATCTTCAATAAAAAAAACATTTTTTTTAGGAACCAAAGCTAATTCGGAAAATCCACCGTTTGATGAAACTCCGAACAACTCCCCGGAACACAGCATCTCTTTTCCTGATACACACAAGTAACAGCTTCCACAAAAGAGTCTTGGGTAAACAACTACTTTTTTCCCTTTATTTTCTCCTTCGACTACGCTTCCGAAGATCTCGACTCCCGGTACGTGTGGTAAAGGATAGACTTTTCTCCTTCCTTCAATAGTAAAATAATCAATTGGATTTACTGTTGCATACTCAACTCTGATTAATATCTGATCTTTATTGTCTGGTTTGGGCTCTTCTAAATTCTTTACTTCAAGATTTGCTATCCCAAATTTTTCAAAGTAGGCTGACCTCATAAACTTTACTTTTTATATATTTTCTTTCTTCTATGCGTTTTTCTTTTTTCTTTCGGGAATTTAGAAAGCGTAAGATTTTCAATCGGAAAACATGGGATTTTTATTCTATTTTGGAATAAAGTTTTTGCTCTAATTTCTAAATTTTTTGGGTATTTATCAAATTGGAAGGTATGTTATCAAATTAAAATAAATCCCCATGCCTATACTAAAAATAGATGGAAAAGAGATAGAGGTTGAAAAGGGAACAAATCTTATTATTGCAGCTTTGAAAGCAGGGGTTTATATACCTCACTACTGTTATCATCCGCTTTTGCCTGTTGCAGCTCAGTGTAGGATGTGTTTTGTGAAAATTGAAGGTATGCCAAGACCTACTACCGCCTGCACAGTAACGGTTGACAAAGATATGGTTGTAGATACAAAGGACGAAAAAGTAAGGAAATTGAGAAATTTAGCTTTGGAGATGCTTTTGCAACATCATCCAGTTGATTGTCCGGTTTGTCCTCGCTCTGGTGAATGCGACCTTCAAAATTTCACATATATATGGGGTCCTGAGAAAAAAAGATATGATGGAAAAAGAAGATTAAAGGGGTGGTCAAGAGTCTCTGAGAAGATTTTACTTTTCAAAGAAAGATGTGTTCTTTGTACAAGATGCGTCAGATACCTTGAAGATTTTCTCAAAGTTGGTGGTATAACGGTTTCTCGTCGTGGATTTTTATCAGATCTTGTTATATTCCCGGAAAAATTTGTAGATAGTAATTATTCAGGAAACATAGTTGACCTTTGTCCAGTTGGAGCGCTCGTTGATGAAGCTACCGTTTACCTACCTCGTGCGTGGAGAACTAAAAGAGCTCTTACAAGATGTCCGCTTTGTGAGAAGGGTTGTAGAATTGTCGTTGAATCATGGAAAGGTAAAATTGTAAGGGTGAAAACATTTGATAATATGTTAGATAAAGCAGAGGAGCATCTTTACACGAAAAATAATGAGCTGATTCAACCTGCGTATCAGGAGATTGAAGGAATAGAAGAAATAGGAGAGCATTCTTATGATAAACTCTATACGGAAGACTTGATAATATGTGATGTTGGGAGGTGGGGTTGGCGAGAATTCTTTTTTCCTCGTGATGAGAACTTTTATTCTTTATCAGATGGAAAATCTGAAAAGTTAGATTGGGAATCTTTCAAAGATGTTTCAAAAAGATTTTTTGCTTTCAAAAAGAGAGCAATATTTATCACTCCGTTTGCTACAAATGAGGAGATGCGGGCTTTNAAAGAACTTGCTGAAAAATCTGGCTCAGATATCTCTCTTATCTACCCAGTAGTAAAAGAAGGAGATAATATTCTGCTGAAACCCACAAGAGCTCCTAATTTCAAGGGAGGAGAAAAAATATTAGGTGGAATAAATGAAGATATAATAAGGAAAGCTACGCTTGGCGAATACGATGCAGTTATTTTATACTCTCTTGGAGCAGATAAAACAAAATTTGACGCCTCAAAGATAAAATCAGAATTTCTTATAGTTATAGATAATTTCCCACCTCAAAAGGTTCAATCTATATTCTTCCCTGCAACTTTACCTTATGAGAAAAAGGGAACTTATACTTTTGAAGGAGAGGAGAAAAAAATCTTTCCTGTTCATAAAAAAACTCCAAATGAGTTAGATTTTGCAAACTTTCTGTTAAATATAATTTGATTTGCTTTGAACTTGTTATAAATCCAAAAATCACTTCCTTTTATTCTTCTCTCTTTATTCTTCTTTCTTGTCATCTTATTTTCTTCGTACATTTTTGACTTTCTACGGTTTTATTTAAAATTTCGGATGTAGTATTATAAATGGAAAGCTTTGGCTATTTTGTGCATAAGATATAGGTTAGGTTTGATTATTACCTTGATNTTCGGAGTATCTCCATACTATTCTTCCTTTTGTGAGGTCGTAGGGTGATATTTCAACTTCTACTTTATCTCCTACACCTATTTTTATGAAATTTTTTTTCATGCTACCGGACGGGTATGCAAGAATTATTTTATGGTTTTCCAATTCAACCCTGAAGAAACCTCTGCTAACCTCTATCACTTTTCCTTTGAATCTCAGCACATCTTTTTTTTGGTCCATATATTTATACAATATAGTAATTCTCTTTTTTAATGAGAATTTTTTCTGTTTTACTTTACAAGAGAGGGAATAGAATTTATTATTTCTTTTGTAAATTCTANGAATTCTGTAGNTATGAATGATCCGAGGATTAGCCCCAGTATTAGCACAATTATTATTTTGGGTACAAAAGCTAAGGTTGNTTCTTGTATGTTTGTTAGTGTTTGTAGAAAAGATATTATGAGACCTGAAATAAGGCTGGCCGCTAAGAAAGGAATGGAGATTATAAATGTCACCTCAAACGCTCTCTTAACAATATCAGATAACGTTATAAATTCCATCTATATATATAAATTTTAAATTTTTGAAACCAGATTTCAATTTGGAACCAGATTTCAATCCTCTTATCTTGATTTGCTATCTTTGTATCTTGATTTGCTATCCTGNCTTTACTTTCTTTTTTCTATCTTTGAAAAATCCGCNAATGAGTTCGTTATTTCAAATATAGGGTAGAGTATAGAAAGTCTTGTTCTTCTTTCTTCTTCTTTCTCTGAAAGAATCATTACTGAGTTGAAAAAATCATCTAATTGTTTTTTTAGTTTTGAAAAGGATTTTATGAACTCATCATATTTTTTTTCTTTCAGAAGTTCTATACTTTCTTTTTCAAATTTTGAGACTTCTTCGTATGTTTTTGATTCAATTTCACTTTTAGGGTCGGGATTTTCTGTTATAGAAAGTAAGCCCTTTTGTTCTGCCTGTTCTATTATATTTCTAACTCGTCTTGCAACATAGAAAAGGTCAGAAAAATCGTTTTCAGAAAGAGATTTTGCTCTCAAAAAAGCATCGTATGGAGAATATGTTCTTTCAATAACTCCTCTTACTATGTCTTTTTTGTAGTAGGATGAAAGATAGTTTTCAATTCTTTCTTTTATAAAGTCCAGAGCATTTATGATTTTCTCTNTTATTTCATCTTCAGACATTTTATCTTTGAGATGCTCTTGGAAGAATGGATAAAGGAAATCAACAAGTTCTTGAATATCAATATCGATTTCTTTTTCTATTAGAACTCTTATCATGTTTCTTGCAGCTCTTCTTATTCCATAAGGATCTTCTTCTGATGTAACTTCAAGCGACGATAAAAATCCGGAAAATATATGAATTATTTTGTCAGCGATTGATATTACTGTTCCTGTTGGGGTATTAGGTAGGGGGTCATCTTGTTTTTCCGGGAGTCTATGTTCATATATTGCTTTTGCTATTTCTTCGTCTTCTCCATCTTGCATGGCGTAAAACATTCCTATGTAGCCTTGATATTCGGGGAATTCTCTGAAAAGTCCAGTTGTTATGTCTGCTTTTGATAGCATTACTGCTCTTCTCAATTTTTCTCTTGAACTCAGTCGTGTTTTCGCATATATGAAATCTGCTGCCTTTGAAACGAAGATTTGCCTATCATAAAAAGATCCAAATTTTTCATTGAAAACAATCCTTTCCAAAAGATGTATCCTTTCGGATAACTTGATTTTCCTGTCTTCCTCTATGTAAAATCTTGCGTCATCAAATCTTGACTTTATTACAAATTCATATCCTTTTCTTATTTCATCTTCTTTTGGTGATGGGTTGTCTATTATTGCTACAAATCCTGATATTTTACCTTCATTTTTTATGGGAAACACAAGAACTGTGTTTTTGAGTATGTCTTCTGCGATAGCTTCTGGAATACCTTCTGAATCCACTTTTCCAATTACTCCGTTTGGATATTCAGTTAAGAATGTTGATATTTCTACTAGTTCTTTATAGCTTTCCGGGTTTATACCTGAATCTTGAAGAATTTTTTTTATTTTTTCCCTTCTTGCATTTTCTGAGAATTCAACTTTACCTTCTTTCAGTTTCTCAAAAAACTCTTCTTCTTTTTCCACTTTAACTTTTGCGTTCCCAAGAGATCTATGAATATAGGTTTCACATCTTGACTTTTCTCCGAAGAGCTCAATATCTATTTTATTTTCTCCTGATAATGCGAGGAGCCATCTTAAAGGTCTTACGAAAGAGGTTTTTTCTCCTTCTCTCCACCTCATAGTCTTGTAATTTTCTGTTATGAATTCAGCTATTTTTTGAGGTTCAACTGGTGATTGGGTTTTTATTATTATCCTTCGTGGAGAGAGGAAGATTTGGGAGTCCCATCCAAATAATTTTTTCTGGAATTTCTTTTTTTTCTGTGATAGAAGAATCAGATATTTTGCTGGTATATCATCAAAACCTAATTCGTATATAGCCATTTCTGTTTCCCTCTTAAATTCTTTTTGTTTCGTTTTCTTATTTTTTTTGTTTTCTTATTATTTTTTTTATTTATTTAAGCCCACTTTGAACTTTTATTTTTTATTCAGCCTAACTTTATGTTCGGAAAATTCAAAAATTTCTGTTTTGGGTTAGGTTCTTCTCTTTTTCCATATTTAAAATAGGTTTCAATTGTGTTTATCTATATGATTAGTATGGGTTTCTTTTTCTTTTTTTGTTTCATCGTTTAAAACCTAAAACAGGAGCCCTTTCTGACTTATATTCTTCGGCTCATTTGAGTAACTCCGAAGCAGAAACTCTCTGTACTGTAAAGAGTGAAAAATTAAGGCTGTTCTAAAAATAGGATTCCGGGAATAAAGCTTTAACAAAGTTGGGAGAATTTAGGCGTCTGAAAAGCACTATGCCTTTGTCTTTGTCAATCACTTCCTTTCATACTCCTACACAACAAAAAATGAAGGAAGGCCAAGAAAATAATGCGATGCTTTTATCATCATACTGTGGTTCTACCAAATATACAATAAATCCTCTTAAAAGCACTTGAGGAATCTAAAAACCAAGGATTTGATGTCCTATTCCTCCGTGATTACCTCTGCATAGTTATACAAAGAGTTCATAAAACTCATCTTACAAGAATGTGCAAAAATCTTTATAAAGAAAGCAAAATACAATGCTACATTGCAGATGCTACTAACTGGCTTTGCTCCCAGAAGAACTAAAATGGTAAAGAGGAACGAAGTGAAAACCGTTAAATCTCACATCAGTCTAATAGCCGTATTGGACGAAGATGGTAGAAAAGTAATAACAGCATGCAGTAGAAACAGAAANGACCTTATACCAGTGAGGTTGAGATGCTGGGAAGGGGATTAAAGAGGATAGAATGATGTTTGAAAATTAAAGAAAATCAAGTAATAGGTATCTACCCTGAATTCCTGAGTATTTTCANGAATTCATTCCAACTTTTTACTTTTATTACCTCTTTTTTTATTTTTTTCAGATGTTTTATATCATCTATTCGGCATACAATAGCTTTAACCTGTTTTGCTTTTGAACGTCCAAACTTCAATTCTACACCCATCAAAATTGCTTCTTTTAGACCTTCTTTTAGCCCTTTTTGTTCTCCTTCTTTTATTCCTTTTTCAAAACCTCTTTTTTCTCCCCATTTATAGAAAGGAGTTTTAGTTATGTCAATTTCAATCGGCATAGGCTCTAAATTCAATTTAATATCAAATAAACTTGCTAAAAAATTTATGCTTTCTATATATTTTATTAGTTTTGTATTGTCTTTCACGATTTTTGGAATTTTCTTTATTACTTTGTCAAATGTTTTTTGTTTATCTTTGTATTTCCCTGCTAATATACCTATNACAACTTCTTCTGGTTTATTGCTTTTTATGAAGTTAAGTGGATTTAGATTTTTCATATCTACGACTTTGAATTTGTGATAGGTAGATTTTTCTTTGAAGAGAGATGGAGGAGGCTTACCTTTTCCTATAAACAAGACGATCTGAATAGGATTTCTTTTTAACTTTTCTTTTATGGCAATGAAATATTTGAGCATTCTTTCAGG
>AWOA01000014.1 GCA_000494225.1 Candidatus Calescibacterium nevadense OTU 1 | reverse complement strand
TATCAAATAAACTTGCTAAGAAATTTATGCTTTCTATATATTTTATTAGTTTTGTATTGTCTTTCACGATTTTTGGAATTTTCTTTATTACTTTGACCTACATTGAAACCTTCATCAACTTGTCCATCACAGTCATTGTCTTTTCCATCACATATCTCTGTTTTTGCGGGGTTTATATCTTTGTCATTATCGTTGCAATCACCACCCTTTGCATCCTTTACATATCCACCCGGTTGCTCACAGGATACCTTTGTTATACCATCTGTATAGCCGTCTCCATCCTCATCCTTATACCACACCGGACACGTCTCTTCTTCTCTCACTTCCTCCGTTTTTTCTATCTCTTCTGTCCCTTTCCCCTCTGACTTCCCCTCACACCCACCTAAACCTAATAAAAAAATGGTAGAAACAATAATAGTAAAAACAAAAACAAACAAATTCTCTACTGCCCCTTTCTTATTTCCTTCATCTATACTCACTCTTTTATACTCTCTTACCCCCTCCATATCCATACATCCTCTATCACCCTCTTACTCCATATCTAATTTTGAAAAATTTATAATCATTTAAAAAAGTTTTGGTAAAATAATAATCATTTAAAAAAAAGTTTTGGTAGAATTTGAACGAGTTTGTTTAACTGAAAATTTTTGACTTCCTGACAAAAAGTTATTATATGGACAAATTACCCTTTTTCTTTTTCCTCTCAATACTCATCACCTTATCTCCCTCCTGCAAAACAAAAAACGAGAATATACAAATCCAAATCCGTGACCCCTTAATCTACGAGATCTTAGGTGAGAGATTAATTGTTCCCCCATCCCCATCGCAAACTCCTTCACCTTGCATTGCCGGAGGAATAGACATAAAAAATAAACAAGAAATGATAAATTCCCTTGATAAATTGAAATCAGCTGGTTTTGATGTAATTCGCACAGATTTTTTTTGGGAAGATTTAGAACCTCAAGAAGGTAAAATAGATGAAGATAAACTACAAGAATATAAAGATTTTGTGATAGAATCAACAAAGAGAAATATTGAGATAATGGCAATTGTAGCTTATGGAAACTGGTGGGCTTCGGAATCAGCAAAATCTTGTTATGAAACCTGCTTAAAAAATAATGCACAAAGTAATGTATGCAAATCTGCCTGTGCAAAAATAATCCCAGATGCCCAAAAATATGGGAAGTTTGCTGGTTTCCTTGCTCAGAACTTCCCTTCGGTAAACATGTTTGAAATATGGAATGAACCTAACTGGGTTGTCTTTTTGCAACCAAATCCATCGCCCGAAGCATACGCAGATATCTTCCTCTCCGCTCACTCAAATATAAAAAAATATGACCAGAAAAAAAAGGTAATATTAGGTGGGCTCCTTATGTCGGAAACAACTAACATACCAAATTCTCTCTTATATATCTGGCATGAGTTTTTAGGAAAGCTAAGGGAAAAAGGAGTTTTGAGCTTAGCAGATGCCGTTGCTTTTCATCCATATATAGGTCAAAAATCTATACCATATCCCCCGTTGCTTCCTCCAGAAGATTCGGAAAATTCTGCCGGTTCTTTAATATACTACATAAGCTCTTTAAAAAGAGCTCTAAAATCTTTTACATCAGAGGAAAAACCAATATATATTACAGAAATTGGATGGCCAGCAAATTACTCAGAAGAAACGGGGAAAACTTATGTTTCTGGTTCTCAGATGTTCATTTCAGAGGAGACTCAAGCGAACTTTATAATCAGAGCTTTTGCTATCTCCGCTATGCTCGGAATAGAAATATTCTGTATATACACTCTTAAAGATATGCCCTATGATTCACAACCTTTTCACGACGCAGAAAAATTCTTTGGTATCCTAAAAGCAGATTCCACACCCAAAAAATCTTATGAAGCAGTAAAATTCACTATACCAAAAATAAAAGGAAAATACATAGGAGATATAAAAACAGAAATTATCAATGAAAACAAAAACGAAGAAAAAATTGACAGTAATAATAATAACAATAATAATAAAAGTAGTGATGATATGAATTTAGTCTTTTCACCTGCTTTTGAAGGAGAAGACAAGAATTTGAGAGCTCTTTTTTGGGTCGTCGGACCAGCAGGAACAGAAAAAAAAGAAAAAGTAAAGGTAAAAGTATATATACCAGAAAACTCTAATATATTTTCAATATACGGAGAAAAAATTACAAACTACGAAAAAGGTAAAGGTTATATAATTTTAGAAATCTCATCTTCTCCTATCATAGCAGAAATAAAATAATATCTATGGAACTAAGTCAAGAAATTTTAGATAAAGCTAAAAAAGTAAAAGAGTTAATAAATGAGTGGGAAAAAGCTCTTGAAAGCAAAGATATGGAAAAACTCAAAGAAAAAGCCTACGATTTACTCAAAATGGCTGATGAATTTATGAAAAAAATATGGAAAGATATAAGACCCGGAGAAAAAATCTCTGATGTCGCAGAAAAAATACTCCAAAAAAACAAAGAAACTCAATAAAAATAAATGAAAACACCATAGTATTCAATGAAAACACCATAATATCCCGTTGAAAATTCTTTCTCAAATCAAAATATCTCTCCAAACCAATGAATTATTCAAGTTAAATTTTTAAAATTGTTAGGCAAAATCTTAAATTAACCTTTTAAAATCCTCAACAAAAAAATGAAAGTATAAATAAAAAATAAAAAAAAAGAAATGAAAGTTTCTCCAAAGGAAACAAAAAGATTTGACCCTATACTGAAAGAGATAATCTTAAAAGCNATTTCAAAAATTTTGTCCTCTACACTCAGACAAAAAATAAAAGGTAAAATCAAAACTTTACCAGAGGAAATAAGGTTTGTAAAAGTTTTAAGACCTGATATCTTGTTTGAAGCCGNTGGAAAAATATTCCANATAGAAATTCAAGTTCAAAAAGATAAATCTCTCCCTGAAAGAATGCTCAAATATTTCATTGCCATAAAAGAAAAGTTAAAAAGAAATCCTATTCAGATCGTCTTGTTTATAGGAAAAGGTAAGCCTCC
>AWOA01000013.1 GCA_000494225.1 Candidatus Calescibacterium nevadense OTU 1 | reverse complement strand
AGCTGATTTTTCATAGAAAA
Organism: Candidatus Calescibacterium nevadense OTU 1; assembly: GCA_000494225.1. Classification (GTDB taxonomy): domain Bacteria; phylum Calescibacteriota; class Calescibacteriia; order Calescibacteriales; family Calescibacteriaceae; genus Calescibacterium; species Calescibacterium nevadense. The sequence goes on along the minus strand of AWOA01000013.1, from coordinate 69,864 downwards.
TAATTTTATAGATGGAAAGAAGGTAAGGAGTAGAAAATGCTGTTGATAAATAATAGAATCGTAGGCATATTGAAAAATACTTCATTTTGTCTTGTTTCTCTATTATTGGTGTTATTTTACTTTTTTATTTATCCTTCTAATTTGTATTCATCTGATGTTTTTCGAGTAAGGTTTCAGAAGGGGAAGGAGTATTTTGACAAAGGAGACCTTATGAATTCTTATATAAATTTCTCCATAGCTTATGAATATGCTGAGAGCAATACTCAAAGGTTTGAGGTCATGATGAATTTGGCAAATATACTTTTTATTTGGGGAGACACTTTTGCGGCAGAAGAAGTTTACAAGACTGCTCTGAGTTTAAATCCGAGATCTTTTGAAGCTTTAAAAAAAGTTGTTATCGTAAAGGCAGAAAATCAAGCCAGTGACTTCAAAACTTATCTTAGTAAAATACCGCAAGATAAAAGAGATTCCGAGATCTTATATTACTGGGGGAAATATACGCTTTTGGCTGAAAAAGATCCAAAAAAAGCTTGTGATATTTTGGATTCTGTAAGAATAGAGTCGGAACTATTTTACAAAGCCTCATATCTTTGCGGTGTTGCGATGATTATGTTGGGTGATAGATCTGAGGCTTTGAGAAGATTTGAGAAAGCCGCTTTATCTCCGGATAAAAATTTGCGAGAAAACTCATATATTGCTATTGCGAAAATATATACTGATGTTGGACAGTTTGAAAAAGCTTTTCCTTATTATCTACGAATTCCACCCGATTCAACTGTATTTTATGAATCAAAATACGGAGTCTGTTGGGTTCTCTACGCGCTCGAAAGATACGATGAAGTGAGAAATTGTATAGCATATTTTAAAAACGCTCCAAAATCTCATCTTACCAAAAAGATAGATATACTTCAGGCTTTTTTGAATATGAGGGAGGATCTTGTCAGTACGCTATTGACTTTTACCGCTGTTTCAGATTATTCTGTTATGATGTTATCAAAAATAGATGAAGTTAAAAATATGCCGAAGAAATTTTGGGGTCAGGATTACATTAAATATTTTTCCGCGCACGAGCCTAATATAAAATCTTTTATTGAATTTTTCCCCGAATATAAAGAATTTTCAAGGAGAAAAATTTATATAGCTCAAACTCAAGCTGAAATAAAATCCATAATTCAGGATATAAGGAGAATCAATTCCATGTCTGTTATCGTTGCAGATAAAGCTATAAAAAAATATCTTGAAAGAGTTTGGGTTGTTCAGCAAAGAATAATTAATCTGATGAATGATTTCATATCTCAAAGTTCTGCTGATTTTAATAGTAAAAATACTTGGTTTTCTCTCTCATCTCTATTTGAAGAGTTGATAAAGCTTGATTTTACAACAAGAGAGCTTATAGCTATATCTTCTGTTAAAATAGCAGAACTTTCAAGAGAAGGGGGATTTAAAAACTGGGAGAAAAAGTTTGAAGCATATAATAAAGCTATGGACTATTCGTTTAGTGAGTTAAATAAACTTTTAGATTACAACAGGAAGTCGGCAAATTATTTTGTCATGCTTACAAAAAAAATATCACAAGAATATGATGGAAGAAAAATTTATGATGTCAGTGAAATTCTGAAAACCTTTGAGGATTCTCAAAATGTCTTTTTTAGTTTTGCGGATATATGGCAAGATATGATCAAATCAGTTTCTAAATTCCTCTCATTTCAGGAAAGAAAACTTATGGGTATAAATCATGTGTTGAACAACTTTCTTACTTATCTTGACGATTTTGAAAAATCTTTGGTAAGATATATTATGCTATATAAGCTTAAAAATGAATTCTTCAAAATCTATGCTCTTGCTCAATATGGTTTTATAGAAACATCATGGATATTAAAGGAAAAAGAAAGTGAATTTTTAGATAAAATGCATTTTTTAAGACTTCAAGAAGAAAATAAGATTAGGGACGATTTCTCAAAAATCCAAGATAGTTTAGATAAAGTAGTAGTAGATTCAAAACCTTTTAAAGCTGATTCTGTTTTTGAAGAAGAAATAAAATCTCATGAAATTATGGCTGATGGTATTGTAAATTCAATCAACTCTTCTTTTAACATATTTATGAAAGGGAACTCAATATTATTTGTTCCACCACAAGATATAAACAAAATTATTAGTCGCGAACAGAAGGATTTGCAAAAAGAAACTAAACAAAAGCAAGAAAAAAGAAATATAAAGTAATTAAATGGATAAGTAAGTAAATAAAAGCGAATATAAGTTAAATCTGGGTAAAGATAAAATTGGAATGATAAAAAAATAATAGTTGAGGTTTAAAAAATATGATAAGTGTAGCGGGATATAAGAATTTGAAAATAATGAAATTTCTTAAAGATCTTTTTAAGTTCGGATTTTTATCTATTTCCATAATTTTTTCTTTTGGTTTGATTTATCCTGCTCCTGTTTTCTCTGAAAAGGCGAGAACGCAAAAAAATCAGGAAAAATCAAAGTCGCAAGATAGAAAAATAAAAGAAGAAAAGAAAAAAGATACTCCTTCTCAGAAAGTTAGCGATCGAGCTCTTCCTATTCAAACTCCCGATTCAACTAAATCAGATGGATACTACGATAAAATTATGATGAAGATAAATGAGTGGAAATCCGGTTATTCACCTGATATTTATGATTATTTGATCAAAAGAGAATTTCAACCTAAGGCTCTTGCAATCTATTTGGATAGATTTGAAAAAATAAAGGGTATTATGAAGGAACTTTTAGAAATCCGTTTGCAGATTGAGATGTCAAAGATATCAAATTTCTTCTCTGATAAAATGAAGCCATTTTTGGAAGTTGAAAACACAAGACGCGAAGAGCTTATGGAGGCTCTTCAAAAATATATAGAAAATTTTTCGGATTCGCCGTTGGCTCCATATGCTATTTTGAGATATGCAGAAATTCTGTATGAAAGGCTAAGCTACGAATATATTCAGGCTTATGAACAGGCATTATTAGAGGGTAGGGTGCCACCTCAAAAGGATTTTTCTCCAGTTATCAAAATATATGAAGATTTCTTGAAAAAATATAAAGACTTCCCATTGAAGGATGCTGTCATGTATCTTGCTGGATACATTCTTGACGAAATGGGAATGCAAGAGGAAGCAGTTGAGAAGTTCTTTGTCCCACTTTCTGAAATAAGGTTATCTCAGTTTGCTGCTGAAGCTGCTATGAGAGCAGGAGAATTTTACTTTAATATCGGTGATTTAGAAAATGCAGAGAAGTTCTACCTTGTTGTCCTTGATTTTCCCGAAAGCCCTTTCTATTCAAAAGCTTTATATAAGCTTGCATGGACATATTTTAGAAAGGGGGATTATTCGTCTGCAATAGATTATTTTATAGAAACAATAGATGCTTCTTATGGTAAAGAAACATCCGATAGGTTGAGCCTTATAAATGAATCCCTAGATTACATTATAACTTCTATAGTTGAACTTGGTGGATTTGATTCGCTTGAAAGATCAAGAAAAGAAGCTATACTCTCTGTTTTAAACAAAGTTTATCCGATTATTTCTCAAATTCAAGATAATCCAGAGGCCTTTTTGCTTGAAGCACAAGGTAAAGTTTTTCTCGAACAGGGCAAGTACAACGAAGCCATGCTTTCTTTCAAAAATCTTATAGATAGATTCTATCCCTCCCCAAGATCAATAAGAGCAGCTTTTGGCATTTTTGAAGCCTTGAAAAAGTCAGGTGATATATCTGGGGCGATTTCCTGGCAGGTGAAAATGGCCGAAAAGTGGGGACCAGCTTCTGAGTGGGCACAAAAAAACAAAGATGAACTTGATAAGAATGTAAAAAGGCTTGAAGAGGGATTGTTAGAAGCTGCAAAATATTATCATTCAAAAGGTTTGCTCTCAGATGCTGAATCATCTTATATTCTTTTCCTCAGATTTTTCCCAGATAGTGAATTTTCTGCCGAAGTTCAGTTCCTGCTCGGCGAACTTTATTTTAATCAAAAGAAATTTTCCGATGCTTTCAAGTACTACAAAATGAATGTGGAAAATACTAAGGTCAAACAAAACAAATTTATTCAAGAGGCTGCTTGGGGAATGGTTATAGCTTCTGACCAGGCTTTGTCTGCCGGTATGAAGGATGCGCCTGAAAATTTAAAAAACGCAGCGTTCTTATACGAGAGGCTCTTCCCACTCGATAGAAGAGTTCCTGTAGCCCTATATAAAGCTGCAAAAGTTATATCTTCCGAGGGTAAAAAAGATGAAGCTTTATTTATGTTCTCAAAAATAATTGAAAGATATCCGGGCTCTGAAGTGATAGCTGATTCTATGCTTGAAATCCTCAGAATATATATAGAGAAGGGAGATTTGATGAGAGTATTGGATTTCTCGCTGAAGGCAAGGGAAAGAAAAGATATTTTCTCCCAAGAAGATATAAAATATATAAATGACGCGGGAGCGAAAGCTCTGTTTTCCATAGCTTCAAACTACGAAAAATCTAAAAATTTTCAGGAAGCTATTTCCTACTATCTTAAAATCCCTCAACTTTTCCCTGATTCTGAATTCATAGACGATGCTCTTTATAACGTTGTTATGATGTATTATGAAATGAAAAATTATGACGATGTCTTGAATTTTTCTGATGAGTTTTTGAAAAAATTCCCTGAATCTGATTTAAGATATGATGTTTTATATGTAAGAGCTGTTGCGCTTTCAAGTCTTTTCTTTTTTGACCAAGCACTTGAAACTTATATTAGGTTAGAAAGAGAACTTAAAAACAAAAAGAATTTATCTGATATTGAGAAAGATATACTCAATAAGACGGTGATGGCTATAATTTCAATTTACACGGGGTTGGGAAAATTTAATGAAGCGGCAGAGTGGACATTAAGGTATTATGATGAATTCGGTAAATCAGAAAAAGAACCTCTTCTTTATATAAGAAGAGCTGCTGACCTTTATGAGAAGGCTGGCAACATGCAAAAAATGCGAGAACTTCTTTCTCGTTTTATAGAAGAGACGGAAAAACAAAAAAAGAAATCAAACACATACGATGTAGTTTATGCAAAATATAAAATCGCAAAATCTTATGAAAAATCAAAGCCAAACGAAATGGAGAAAATTTTTTCCGATATTATAAATATTTGGCAAAAACTCCCAGATGAAGATAAAAGAAAAGCAGTGAGTATATATGCTGAGGCAAAATTTCATTTTGCTAAAAAAACCTTCGATGAGTATAGGAAAATAAGAATAACGAGTGATGATAGACAGAAGCAGCTGGCAGGTAAACTAAAAAAGAAGTCAGAAATGCTCAAAAAAGTCCAAAATGAGATGGGAGATATAGCAAAACTCGGAGACCCAAATTGGTCATTTGCTGCTATTTATTATATGGGATTTGCTTTTCAAGACTTTGCAGATATGCTTATTAATTCTCCTATTCCGCCAGAAATAAGGTCAATACGAGACCCGGAGGAAAGGTCTTTAGCGGAAGCCGTTTATAGGGAGGAACTAGAAAAACAAGCTTTCCCACTCGAAGATAATGCAATAAAAATTTTCTCCGGAGCTGTTGATAGAATAAAACAGCTTGGAGTTAGAAATGAGTGGACCGCTCTGATATTTAAGCATCTGAAAATGCTTGACCCTCTCGCACCCGTTGAAGTGGAGGATGATATATACCAAGATGTTGCACTAACTTTTTCTATGAGAGCTGATTCAATCCCACCAGTAGAAGAGGAAACGAAAGAGGAAAAATCTGTCTTCGCAAAGAAGATGAAACAAAAGGATATATTCAAATTAAGCAACCCAGAAAATCTCAGATTAGAATCATTAAATGCTGTTATGCAAAATCTTTTTTCTGGATACTTTGTATTGCAATCTGAAAATGGTTTATTTTATTTTGATTCCGATAAACTTATGGGAAAGAGAGATTAAAAATTTAAAAATTTTAATATTTAGCTAAGTTTTAGTTCTTTTGATACGAAATTGTAAAATTTATTAGTGTAAAAAATGTTTCGTAAAAAAAAAATAGAAGGAAATTTCTGTGACGTTGGTTTCTTTTCTGCTGTTCTGTCATTTATTATTATTGCATCTTCATCTGGTTGTTCATTTCTGCCTTTCTTGTCTTCTCCAAAAGAACAGGTTAATCAAGGAGCATTATTAGGAGTTGGTCAATCCGAAAAACAAGAAGCGAAACAAGAGGTAAAAAATGATATATTAAAAAACAGAGAAGAAAAAGATTTTCAAGATCAGCAATATCCAGATAAACCATTTATTGATCTTTCTCAGAAAATAGACAAAGATATGTGGAATTTGGAGGAGATTGCTTTTAACCCATCGGATTCGGAAGAGCTACCATTTTTTGAGGAGCAATCAAGCGAAGCGTTAGAAATGGAAGAAATAGACAAACTGTTTCAAGAAGCTTTAACACGGTCTTTTCCTGAAAGTATAACTAAAATAGAGAAATACTTTGTGAAAGGTTTTGGTTATTTTAATATTCCTGTTGAGCTTAACAGATATGTTGATTACTATATCTATCTTTTTACTGAAACTAAATTTAGACAGCATCTTGAAAAATGGCTCAGGAGGTATTTTAAATACGAGAAAGTAATTAGAAGAATAATAAAATCCTACGGGTTGCCAGATGACCTTATCTTTGTTGCGATGGCGGAATCCGGCTTTTCAACTCGTGCAGTTTCTCCTATGAATGCTGTTGGACCATGGCAATTCATAGAAGGAACTGCAAGAAGATATGACCTCAAAATTGATTTGTGGGTTGATGAAAGAAGAGATGTTATAAAATCAACCTATGCAGCTTTGAATTACCTCAAAGACTTGTATGATATGTTCGGAAACTGGTATTTAGCATGGGCTGGCTACAATGCAGGAGAGAGGAGAATAGAAAGAGCAATTGAAAGAGCAGGGGGTAAAAAAGATTATTGGTATTTTGTAAAAAGAGGCCTTATACCTCGGGAAACTCAAGGATATGTACCAAAAATAATAGCTCTCGCACTTATAACGAAAAATCTAGAAAAGTTTGGATTCTCAAAAGATGATTTCAAAGATGAGGGCGATTTTGAGTTTGATATAGTGAAAATATCAAAGCAAATAGATATATTCTCTTTATCTAAAATATGTGAATGTGATATTTCAGATTTGTGGGAACTCAATCCTTCACTTCGTCTCCCAGTTACTCCTCCCTACGAATTTGAGTTGAAGGTTCCAAAAGGTAAAGGTAAGCTTGTTGAGGAAAGGATTAAATTCTTTGAAGCTTTTGCTACTCGATTTTATCCTGCTGTAAGACACTCTTTTTCGCCAGTACCAAAAGATGATTACCAGAAAAAAGTTGTGGGCGGATGGCTTTATATAACTCCTACAAAAGATGTTAGCAGTGGAGACCAAATCATAAACTATGTATCTTTGGGAAAAAATTTGGACTTGTGGAATCCTTTTCTTGATGACTTAAAAGAATCTGTGGAAAAAGGAGAAACTTTTATATTGCCAGTTTATGTTTATGTTAAACCTTTCATACTCTATAAGGTGAGAAAAAAAGTGGAGTCTTTAAGTTCAATTGCTTTACGATTTCAGGTTCCAGTCCAAGAAATAAAGAGATTAAATGGAATTAAAGGAAGCAAAGTTTATAGAGGTGCAGTTCTGAAAATTCCAACTCATAATTTTAGCCATGCTTCTCTTCCATCAGCAAGTTCAAATTATTATAAATCAAAAGTTTCAGGTCGGAGCAATACCATTATTACAGGTCCGCGAAAGCAAAAACAAGTAAATATATCAAACTCTCATCAGGCTAAGAAAAACACCATCGTGAGGCATAGAGTAAGAAAAGGAGAAAACTTATTTTTAATATCAAAAAGGTATGGCGTTGAAATCAGGAAGATAAAGGAATTAAATAATCTGAGGGGAGACAGAATTTATCCAGGTCAAGTCCTTCTCATTCCGACAAATTGAAAAAATTTACAGGAAAAGGAAAATTTTTTACTCTGAGCTTAATTTATTGATAGTGGGTAAGCTGAAAATTTTAGCTTCCTCTTTTCTTCTTTTATTTCTCGTTCTCTATAATCTTTCTAATATAAAATATCCTTTATGCCATGTGAAAAAGTTATTGCAGAGCAAGAATTTTATGAGCTACGGAGGAGAAAATGAAGGTAAGGTTTCTCACAAGTGTTGTAAAGGTAAGAGTGAGGAAAGCGAAAAACAAAATTTAATTTTTGATTATCAGGTTTTTTCTTCCGCTTTACATTCAGATTGTTGTTCTTACAATAAAATTTGTTGTTCAAACTTTTCTACGCCATACGCTTTACACCAAAAAGAATCTTTACAAGATTTGCATCCTAAAAGTTTCGGTTTAGTTTCAGAAATAAGTAAGGAAATTTTATCTATAAAAGATAAGTTTCACCCACCTCGCCAATTGTAAATCATCTTCTGTCTTTTTTTACAGAATTTAGCTATATCAACGTAGGATAGTAACTCACAAAGTAATTGAATATAAAAAAGAAAAGGAGGTGAAATAATATGGCATTATTTTTAATGCCTATTTTTCTGTTTCAAATTAGTTTGGAAGAACTTTTAAATAAGGCAATGAAAAATAATCCAGAAATTTTATCTGCACAAAGGATTTATAGAGCAACTTTGTATCAGAAAGAGTATTATCGTTGGTGGTTGCCAAATCCGGAGATCGGTTTTGGTGCCTCTTTTTCGGAACCAAGATTTGAGTTCTCTATATCACAAAAACTCCCTTTCCCTTCAAAGTTAAATGCTCTTGGTAAAAAAGCCGATTCTGTATCTTCGCTTGAACTGAAAAGACTCGAACTTATGAAGTGGGAGATAAAAACACAGATAAAGGAACATTACTTTGAACTCTGGTTTATCTACTCGCAAAAAGAAATACTTGAAGATATGAAAATGTTAGTTTCTGACCTTGCAGAGGTTGTTCAATCAAGATATAGGTTTGGTCAAGAACCTATTGCCTCTTTAATACGAGTTCAAATTGAGCTATCTAAAATCCAAGAAAGAATTATAAATTTGTCTGCCGATATTTCGGTTTTGTCTTCGAAGATAAGCGAACTTGTAGGAGAAATCCCTGATTCTAATATTTTTCCAGAAGGTGATATTTTCCCAGCTAAATTTGATTTGCCTTATTCGCAGCTAAAAGATATTGCTCTTGCACATTCTCCCCAGTTGCAGGTTTTACAGGCTGAAATTGAATTGAGCAAATCTGATCTTTTTGCATCAAAGACCGAACTTTATCCAGATTTTGGTTTCATGTTTGATACCATGGGGGGAATGATGAGAGCGATGATAACTTTTGAAATACCAGCTTTTTTTAGGAAAAAAGAAGTGAAAAAGATAATGGAATCTCAGGAGATTCTTCTTTCATCTCATTCAAGGTTTGAAGCGGAAAAAAACAGAGTTTTGAACCTACTCAAATCTTTCAAAGATCTTTCTGATTCATCGTTTGAGCTCTGGAAATTATATAAGGAGGTGATTATACCACAAGCGGAACTGAATTTTTCCGCCGCGCGAGCAAACTGGGAAGTTGGAAAAGTTGATTTCCTAACTGTAATCGATTCATTAACACTACTTCTTTCATACAAGATAGAAGAAAAAAGATATGTGTCCCTCAACAGAAAGTATAACGCAAATATCGAAAAACTTTTAGGTTTAGATGAAAAGGAGGTGATAAACTATGAGTTCAACAAGGAAAGATAAAATTACGGGTTTAGGGAAAAATAGAAGGCTTTTTGAGCTTACTCAGGTCTTTTTAATTTTGTTTTTTGGATTTTTCATCTCTCTTTCTCAAGCATGTTCTCGTGAAAAGAAAAATGCATCTCATGAAAAGGAAACTGAATCTCAAACCGAAAACAAAACACAACTTTATCACTGTCCTATGCACCCAAGTTATGTATCAGATAAACCTGGAGACTGTCCTATATGTGGAATGAAGTTGGTCAAGATTAAAAGGGATAAAAGAGAAGAAAAGAAATCTGAATCTGAACGATCGGAGCAGAAAACTTTGTATCACTGTCCTATGCACCCAAGTTATATATCAGATAAACCCGGGGACTGTCCTATATGTGGAATGAAACTCGTGCCTGTGAAGAAAGAAAAAAAAGAAGAACATCATCACAAAGAGGAAGAACACCACTATCACCACGAGCATGAACACGAAAGAAGAAGTTCTGTTGATGAGTTTGAAATATCACGTATCACCTTAGGTTTGAAGTTCGTAAAAGTTCAAATAAAAAATGTATCAAAAGAAATAAGAGGAGCTGGGATAGTTGAACTCGATGAAAGAAGAATAAAATCTATATCTTTAAAATACTCAGGCTGGATTGAAGAGCTGTATGCTGACTACGAGGGAAAGTTCGTATCAAAGGGCACTCCGCTCTTGAAGATATACTCTCCTGATCTTGCAGCATCTATTCGAGATTACATAACAGTTCTGAAAACTTGTGAGAGAGAAGGAAAAGATCACACGCGAGCTGGTTACTGCCAAGAGCTTTTGGAATCTTCAAAAACAAGACTTCAGATATACGGAGTTTCTGAAAAAGATATCGCAGACCTTGTTAAAAAATCGGGTGGGAAAGAAGAAAATGTTTCTCCTTATTTTGTTGTGAGGTCTCCTGTAAGTGGTTTTATAATGAAAAAGAATGTTTTTGAGGGGCAGTTCATCTCACCGGAAACAGAACTCTTCCGAATTGCAGACCTATCACATATATGGGTGATCGCAGAATTTTACGAGAACGACATCAAAAACATAAAAAACGGATACAATGCAGTAATAAAAAGCGATATACTCGGATTTGAAACCCAAGGACAAGTATCTTACATATATCCTTATATTGACCCTCAAAGGAGAACTGTGAGAGTAAGAATTGATGTTGAAAATAAAGACTTAACCTTAAAACCCGGAATGTATGTTTCAGTCTACCTTAATATCCCGATAGGTAGGAAAGTAGTTGTCCCTGAAGATTCAGTTCTTTGGTCTGGTGAAAAGCATTATGTTTTTGTAAAGGGAGTAAGTGGAAGAATTATTCCTCGTGAGGTTGTTTTAGGCGATAGGGTAAAAGATGGATATGTTGTGGAGAGTGGTTTGTCCGGCGATGAAGAAATTGTAGCTTCTGGAACATTCCTTATCGATTCTGAGATAAAGCTCAAGTCTGCTATCGAAAGGTTTAAACAAGGAGGAGATGAAATTCATCAACACTAAAAAAGGGGTGAGAAAAGATGATCGAGTCGATAATATCTTGGTGTGTTAAAAACAGAACTTTAGTTCTTATCTTATTCTTTTTTTCGATATTCTGGGGAATAAGAACTCTTCCTAAAATTCCTCTTGATGCTATTCCTGACCTTTCAGATACTCAGGTTCTGATTTATCTTGAATGGGATGGAAGATCTCCTGAGACTATCGAACTTCAGGCGACATATCCTGTTGTTTCAGCCTTGATCTCTTCACCTCGGGTCAAATCTGTGAGGGGTATGTCATTTTTTGGATTTGCTCTTGTTTTCGTTATATTTGAGGATGGAGTGGACATTTATTGGGCTCGCTCGCGCGTCCTTGAGTTTCTCCAAGGCGTAGACCTTCCAGAAGGTGTCAGATGGAAAATAGGTCCTGACGCAACCGGCGTTGGGTGGGGGTTCCAGTATGCTCTTGTGGATAAATCTGGAAATTGCGACCTTTCATGCCTTCGAACTCTGAACGATTGGTATATAAAATATGTAATTAGAGCCGTTCCCGGAGTTGCAGAAGTTGAATCTGTCGGAGGTTTTGTAAAGCAATATCAAATCATCGTTGATCCTGTGAAACTTATATCATATAACATAACAGTGGATGAAATTATCCGCGCAGTAAGAGCATCTAACAATGAAGTTGGAGGAAGGTTGATCGAAAGCAGTGGTGTGGAATATTTTATAAGGGGCAAAGGTTTCATATCATCAAAAGAAGATATAGAAAATATACCAGTAGATATAAGGAATGGAATTCCTGTTTTCATAAAAGATCTCGCTCATGTTTCCTTGGGACCTGACATAAGGAGGGGAGTAGCGGAACTTGACGGTGAAGGGGAGGTAGTAGGTGGAATAGTTACAGTAAGATTTGGAGAAAACCTTTACAAGGTTGTTCAAGATGTAAAGAAAAAGATAGCTGAAATCAAAAATACTTTACCAGGGGGAGTTGAAATAGTAACAACTTACGATAGGTCAGATTTGATAGAAAGGTCAGTAAAAAATCTCTTGGAGAAAATTCTTGAGGAGTGTATTTTAGTTGCAATTATTTGTGCTCTATTTCTCTTTAATTTCAGGTCAGCTCTCATCATAGTTATAATGCTTCCAACTGCTGTGATTTTATCTTTTATCGCTATGTATTATCTCAGGATAACACAAAATATTATGTCACTTGCTGGTATAGCCATTGCCATAGGAACTTTGGTTGATGCCATGATAATTATAGTTGAAAATGTGAATAAGAAAATTGAAGAGGAAACTGAATTAGGTAATATTAAAAACAAAAATAAGATTGAACTAATTTTAGAAGCTACAAAATCTGTTGGGAGACCTATATTTTTTACTTTACTAGTTATTACTGTTTCGTTTTTACCGGTTTTGTTTCTTGAAGCTCAGGAAGGTAGGTTATTCAAGCCGCTTGCTATAACAAAAACACTTGCCATGCTCGTAGGTGCTTTTGTCGCAATAACCTTTACTCCTGCTTTCTTGGTTCTTTTTGCTCCTCGAAAAGTTATTCCAGAAGATAAAAATCCTATTTCAAAAATTTTACATAAACTGTATGAACCCGTTTTGGTCTTTGCTTTGCGTTTGAGATATCTTGTTGTTTTTCTCTCTTTTCTTATAACTTTGTCAGCTATTCCGTTATTTTTGAAGCTCGGAACAGAATTCATGCCAACTTTAAATGAGGGTACTATTCTTTATATGCCCACAACTTTTCCGGGAATATCAATCGGTGAAGCTTCTCGTTTACTCCAAGTTCAAGACAAAATAATAAAGTCTTTCCCAGAAGTTCTTACAGTTTTTGGTAAAGTCGGGAGAGCAGATACACCTCTCGATCCTGCTCCGCTTTCTATGATTGAAACCACAGTAATTTTAAGGCCTGAGCAAGAGTGGCCATGTAGAGTCGAGAAAAAATATAAACCTGAATTTTTAGAACCTTTTCTGAAAAAGATTTTTGGGCATTGCAGGAGATGGACATATGAAGAACTTATAAGTGCTATGGATTCAGCTTTACAGTTTTCCGGCGTTGTAAATGCATGGACAATGCCAATAAAAGGCAGAATAGATATGATAACCACAGGAATAAGGACACCACTTGGTATAAAAATTTTTGGTCAAGACCTGAAAGAAATAGAAAAAATAGGGGAACAGATTGAGGTTTCTCTTAAGGAATTACCTTGGACTCGTTCTGTCTATTCAGAAAGGGTTATAGATGGCTATTATGTGGAATTTGAGATAAAAAAAGATGTTGCCGCACGATATGGGCTCAGAGTAGAAGACATACAAAACATAATAGAAACTGCAATAGGTGGGAAAATCATTGCTCATACGATAGAGGGTAGAGAAAGATATCCGATACAGTTAAGATATGCAAGAGATTTCAGAGAAGATATATCTCAGCTCAAAAGAGTTCTGGTACCAACAAAATATGGGAATATACCTATCGAGCAAGTTGCGGAGATAAAACTTGTAAGAGGTCCCTCTTCTATAAAGACAGAGAAAGGTTATCGCACAGGATGGGTTTATATAGATGTTCAGGGAATAGATTTGGGGACTTATGTTGCAGAGGCTCAAAAAATTCTTGAAAAGAAAATCAAAGTTCCGCAAGGATATTTTTGGGAATGGTCGGGTCAATACGAATACATACTGCGGGTCAGAGAAAAGTTAAAGTTCATCATTCCTCTTACAATCATGGTAATCTTTTTTCTTCTTTACATAAATTTGAAATCTATTTCAAAGGTTTTGATTGTATTTTGTGCTGTTCCGTTTTCTCTTGTTGGGGCTCTGATTTTGCTTCATATTCTTGGGTATAACTTATCTGTTGCTGTCTGGGTTGGAATAATAGCTCTTTTGGGACTTGATGCTGAAACAGGGGTTGTTATGTTGCTCTATCTTGATATGGCTTATGAGAGATGGAGGGAAAAAGGGATTATGAGAACCGAACATGATTTGCAGGAAGCTGTAATTTATGGTGCTGTGAAGAGGTTGAGACCGAAAGCCATGACAGTTCTGACAAATATAGTTGGGCTTTTACCTATTATGTTGGGGATGGGACCTGGTGCTGATGTTGCGAAAAAAATTGCGGCTCCTATGGTCGGAGGACTTATTACAAGCTTTATTTTAGAACTCATAGTATATCCTGCGATATTTTTCATCTTGAAGGAAAGGGAAGTGAAAAAGCGGCACAACTAATTTTTATTTTCTTCTTCTTGTTTTAAATCTTTGACTTTCTCTAAAATTTTGTAGAAGATAGCAACTAAAAATTTGTGAGAATTTGTTGATAAGTACTTTTTTGAGAGTTTTACAGCATGAGAAATCAAAGTTTTCTCATCTACTCCAAGTAAGATTTCAGCTACCAGAACTCGCAGAACATCTCTTTCTATGTGTGGAATTATTTTTATGTTTTTTCCCGTCGACCAAGAGATTAGCTCATCTATTTTCTTTTTGTTTTCTATATACTTTAATACTACGGGATTTTTTGATATAAGTGATTCTGCTTTTTTCTCTTTACCTTTTATGTCTGATTCAAAAATTTCTCGTAAAGCTTCCTGTAAAGTTTTGAAATCTATATTATTATTCACTTCTTTTTTTATTCAATCACTTCAACTTGTATGTTTTCGTTTGAATAAATTGATATTTCACCAGAAAGTTTTACCGCTTCTTTTGCTATTTCTTCTGGGGGTAGGTTGGTATGTTTTAGAAGAGCTTTTGCAACTGCAAGGGCAATTGGACCTCCTGAACCGATCGCTGCAACATTATCGTCAGGGACTATAACATCTCCATTACCTGAAATCACGAGAATATTTTGCTTATCTGCTACCAAAAGCATGGCAGAAAGCTGTCTTAGAGCCTTATCCATTCTCCATTCTTTTGCAAGTTCTATTGATGCTCGTGTAACATTTCCACCAAATTCTTGAAGTTTTCTTTCAAATCTTTCAAGTAAAGCCATAGCGTCTGCTGTTGCTCCTGCGAAGCCTACGAGAACGTTTCCATTGAAAACTCTTCTTATTTTTTTTGTTGTTTTTTTGAAAACGGTATCACCTAAAGTCATCTGACCGTCGCAGGCCATTACAACTTTTCCGTCTCTAAACAGGGAAATTACGGTAGTCAATTTAAAGGTGGCGGGGCTGACGGGACTTGAACCCGCGACCTCCGGCTTGACAGACCGGCGTTCTAACCAACTGAACTACAGCCCCTCTCTGAAATGAAATATATAAAAAAAATAAATACTGCTGCTTTTTAAAGTTAAAATTCCAGAAAAATTATGGTGGAAAGTTTTTGATATCTTCTGGAAATGTCAAAGGTCTTCTCCAACCTGGACCTTTCTTTTCTTTTCTCATTATTGTAAAACCCTGTCTTATAAAAAGAACGCCAGGTGAGAAAGCTGGAACTTGTGCTATTCCTGTACTTATTTTCAGTCCCCATATTTCTTTCTCAAACCTATTTATGTTTGCTTCATACCCGAAGTTTCCAAATTGGTCATAAATATAACCCAAGGTTTCAATTTCGTAGATTTTGTTGCCCTGCGGACAAGTTATATGTTTTATTTCTATTACAACTCTACTTATGTGATCTGCCCAGTAAGCTGTTCCGTGAGCATAGCAGCCGGTCATATCTACATAACCGTCGGCAGGCGTGTAGAACCCATCTTCTATTCTAAAAACAACTGGACCTGGGTCAACAACGGTTCCCGGTAGAGCAACAGATATTCCAGTAAGAAGTGTTCCTGTTGCCCACGAACCAGTTGGTACATTGAAAGTCTGAGAATTTGCCTCTCCTGAAAAGATAAATAAAAGTATGAGATAAAGGTAAAATAGGATATAGGGTTTTGATTTAAATGCTATTTTTCCACTAGCATTTATCATTATATAGAATTTAATCGGAAATTTTAGTGTATTCTTATAATTCTTACTATTTTTTTTGACCCTCGTGGTCTTGTTATATCTACAAATTTAGGAGCTAACCAAAGTCCGAAAATAAAACCTCCTATATGTGCCCACCAAGCTATTCCCCCGAGTCCTGAAAAAGGTAAAAATAAGATCCCGTTTATTATCTGACTTAAAAACCAAAAACCTATGAATATTACTGCTGGGATACGAGCAAAATAAAAATAAAAGAAGAAAGGAACGAGCGAAAGTATTCTTGCCCGAGGGAAGAATTTCATATATGCAGCAAGTATTCCACTTATGGCTCCACTCGCTCCAACCATAGGAATTTCCACACCTCCAAATATGAAACTTATTGTAACTTGTAATGCTGCAGAACCTAATCCACATAAGATATAGAACAAGATAAACTTTATTCTTCCCATCATATACTCAACATTATCTCCGAATATCCACAGAACCCACATGTTGCTTATTATATGAAACCAGCTACCATGTAAAAACATATGTGTTATAGCAGTTTTGGGGTTTGTCAGAATATTTTTGGGAATAAGACCAAATTCTCTTATGAACCTTTCAAAGAAGAACTCTCCGTTCAAGCTTATATACCACTCGTATAACCATATAAGTGAGTTTGATAATATCAAAATCAAAGTTATCAGAGGGAAAGTCCGAGAAGGGTTTTCATCTCTTATTGGTATCATATCTTTTTTTTAATTTAAATTTATATCCTTAATTTGAATACCTAATTTGAATACCTAACCTTTATTTTTAATCTCTTTATGAAACAAAAAACAAAAAATGGATAATTTTTGGCTAATTTTTTGGTAATGAGAATTTTCTCATCCGAAGATGAAATACAAATGTTTTGGGAAAGTTCGAGTGGGCTGAAATTGTTTTACGATGAAAGAGAAATATATATCGCTTTTCCGGGATTGAAGAGCAAAATCGGTCCTGATTTCAAAAATGCAATTGTTTTTATTGATGGTATAAAGATAGAGGGTGATGTGGAATGCCATCTTAAAGCTTCTGATTGGTTTGAGCATAGACACCATCAAAATCCAGAATTTTCATCTGTCAGAATTCATGTTGTTGGTGAGGAGGATGTCAAATTGCCAGGATTTGTTATATCCCTTGATAGAATATCAAAACTCAACGAAGGTAAAAAATTTTTCTGCGCTGGATTAAATGAAAGTATAAAGAGAGAGGAAATTTTGCATTTTGCTCAAATAAGATTATTGAGAAAAAGTCAAAGACATAAGGAAAGAATTGGAGATGTTGGTGAGGAGCAGGCAATGTGGGAATTCATATCAGAAGCTCTTGGATATGAAAGGTATAAAAACTTTATGCTTAACTTTGCAAGAAAGTATCCACTGGAATTGGTCAAAAGAATGGATAAGGGAAGTTTTGATAAAATAGCTGATGATGAGTTGAAAAAAATAAAAATTCGTCCTTGTCGTCCCAGGAACCATCCTAAATTTAGGTTTTGCACACTTTACGAGATATCAAAATTTGATTTTTTGTCTCCTATAAGAGAACTATTTGAGAAGAAATCTGACTTTAAAGCATGGAAAAATTCATTTTCTCTTACGGGTTTAGGGGAGGGTAGGTTAAAAACCATAATAGCAAACGTGTTTATACCTTACCTTTTGAACTACTATGAAAAAGACGAAGTGTTAAGTTATTTTTCTTCTTTTCCTCCCGAGGAGGAGAACAGGATAATAAAATATTCGAAGAAATCTTTGAATTTAGGGAAATTGAATATGGTAGAAGCTCAGGGACTTATTGAGCTTTTTCTTGTGAGGTGTTCTAAGTTCTTGTGTTATGCATGTAAATGTTTTGTTGGTGATAATAAATTGTGATAGTTGTTAGATTATGATTTGGGTGCCGAGGGCGGGACTTGAACCCGCACGGGGAAAACCCCATCGCCCCCTCAAGACGACGCGTCTACCTAATTCCGCCACCTCGGCATAATAATATAAATAAAAAAAGTTGTGAAAAAAAGTTATTTATTCAAAAAATGTTCTTATTCTTGTTAATTTAGTGTGGTGTTGAAATCTCTCCTTCAATACCTATTCTACCTTTCCATATCTTCTCAGTTGGCGCGTCAAGTGCAAACTCTATTACCTCATCCATATGCTCTACAAACTTTATATGAAGCTGTTTGAGTATCTCCTTCGGAACATCTTCAAGATCCCTTTCATTCTCCTTAGGTAAGATTACCTTGTTTATCTTATATCTGTGTGCTGCGAGTAATTTCTCTTTTACACCTCCTATTGGAAGAACTCTTCCTCTTAATGTTATTTCTCCTGTCATAGATACATCAGGTCTTACTGGTATTTTGGTGAGCGCTGATATTATGGCAGTCGCTATTGTTATGCCCGCTGATGGTCCATCTTTTGGAACGGCTCCCTCTGGTACATGGACATGAATATCAGTTTTTGAGTAGAATTCAGGATCTATTCCGAGATCTTTTGTTCTTGATCTAACATAAGATATTGCAGCCTTTACAGATTCTTGCATTACATCTCCGAGCTTTCCTGTAATAGTTAATTTTCCGGAACCGGGAACAATTGAAACCTCAATCATAAGAACCTCTCCCCCGAATTCTGTCCATGCCAATCCTCGAGCCACACCGACGAGTGGTTTCGTGTCAATATCGGAAGGTTTGAACTTGGGAGGCCCCAAGAATTTCTGAATATCCTTTGCGTTTATTGTGAATTTTGGATTAGATTTCAGGTCTATATTCTGCTCAACTATTTTCTTTGCTACTTTCCTAATAACATTTCCTATTTCTCTTTCTAAATTCCTCACACCTGCTTCTCTTGTATATTCTCTTATTATTTTGTATAGAGAATCTTTTGTAAACTCACATGTATCTTCGTTCAGGCCGGCATTTTTGGCTTGTTTTGGAACAAGAAACCTTTTTGCTATCTCATATTTTTCGTGTTCTGTATATCCAGGGATTCTTATTACTTCCATTCTATCAAGTAAGGCTGGGGGAATGGTGTATGTTGTGTTTGCGGTGCAGATGAAGAAAACTTCTGATAGATCGTATTCAATATCTATGTAGTGATCTAAAAATGAGTGATTCTGCTCTGGGTCAAGAACTTCAAGCAAAGCTGCTGCTGGGTCTCCTCTGAAATCTGATGTAAGTTTATCTACCTCATCAAGTAGGAAAACGGGGTTCTTTGTTCCGGCTTTTCTCATCATTTGTATTATCCTTCCGGGTAATGCTCCTATATATGTCCTCCTATGCCCTCTTATCTCTGCCTCATCTCTTACTCCCCCAAGTGATAACCTAACAAATTTTCTACCTGTTGATTTTGCTATTGATTTTGCAAGAGAAGTTTTTCCGACCCCTGGTGGTCCTACGAAACATAGTATTGGTGCCTTTGATGGTCCAGCTAATTTTCTAACTGCGAGGTATTCAATTATTCTCTCTTTTACTTTTTCGAGTCCCCAATGATCCTCATCAAGGATTTTTTTTGCTTCTTTGAGGTCAAGCTTTTCCTCGCTCCTTTCCGTCCAAGGTAAAGATAGAAGCCAATCAACATAGTTCCTTACAACGGTTGCTTCTGCTGCAAGGGGGGTCATAAGCTTTAATTTCCTTATTTCTTTCATTACTACATCTCTTACTCTTTCTGGGAGATCTTTCTCTTCTGCTCTTTTTTCAAGTTCTTCTATCTCTTCTTTCCACTCGTCTTGGATGAAATCTCCTTGTCCCATTATTCCGCTTGATTCGCCTCTTCCTCTCATTCTTGCCCTTGATTTTCTTTCTGATTCGAGTGTTTGAATCTCTTCTTCAAGAATAGATTTGACCATTTTTAATCTCTTCACAACATCTATTTCTTCAAGAATTGCTTGTTTTTTTTCAAGTGGTATCGTAAGTTGTGCTGCTATTACATCGCAAACTTCACCTGGATTTTTTATGTTGTATAGAACATCTATGTATT
This sequence comes from Candidatus Calescibacterium nevadense OTU 1, assembly GCA_000494225.1. GTDB lineage: Bacteria > Calescibacteriota > Calescibacteriia > Calescibacteriales > Calescibacteriaceae > Calescibacterium > Calescibacterium nevadense. Next base: position 49,809 of record AWOA01000013.1, on the reverse strand, counting down.
CATTTGATATTCTCATCTGTTTTGATACGGATTTGAAAAGGTCAATAATTTCCTTTGAGATTATCTTCGCTTCTTGTGATGTTGTATTTATCTCTTCGATCAATTCAACTTCTGCGGCAAGATATTCTCCGTTATCTATAAATTTTACCATTTTACCTCTTTGGACACCTTCGACTACTATTTTTCTGTTCTCGTTTGGAATTTTCTGGTGTCCTTTTATTCTGCATATTGTCCCGATTGTGTATATATCTTCTTCTTTTGGTTCATTTACCCGTGAATTTTTTTGAGATGGTAGAAAAACGAGTTTTTCGTCTGAAATTAGAGCTTCGTCAAGAGCTTTAATTGATTTTGGTCTTCCAACTATGAGTGGCATAACTATGTGAGGAAAAGCAATTATATCTCTCAGCGGTATCATCGGAAGTATTTTTCTTTCTGGCATATATTTCTTTTACCTCCTTTCTTTATATTTTAATTACTCTTGAAGTTGAAATCTCTTTTTATAAAATAAATTTGCTTTTATTATTATAAATGCTCTGCTATTATGAAACGAATTTTTACACTTGCATATACACTTGCATAACTGTTCCCTTAAACCTTTACCTTTTCACTTATAGTTAATCTATCAACTTTTTTATTTTATAAGCAAATCTTTTTATATATCTGCAAAGTCCAGTTAAATTCCATGCTTTTGTCCTGCATAATAAATACTGTGCTCAACCTTTTACCGACAACCTTTTACTATACACTTTTTTTCTGTGTCCATCATTTTCTGTATCAATCAGGAATAGAGATAAAGTCGGTTGGATTGAGTGGTTTGGTTTTCTTTCTTATTTCAAAATGTAAATGTGGGGTCCTGGCGTTTCCGGTCATCCCGACTTTGCCTATAACTTGTCCTTTTTTTACAAATTCTCCTTCTTTCACTAAATTTACCCTGTTATGAGCATAAACCGTGAAAAAATCTCCTTCGTGTTTTATTATTACGACATTTCCATATCCTTTGAGAAAACCTGAAAATATAACAACCCCATCTTCTGCTGATTTTATATTTTCTCCCTCGGGAGCTTGAATATCTATTCCCTTGTGCATCTTGCCGTTTCTTAGACCAAATTCAGATATTATTTTCCCTTGAACTGGACTTATGAATTTCAGTCCTATATTACTATTTTTTGGTCCTATTCTTTTTTCGTTCATCAAATCGGCTTTTGCTATTGATACTTGTGTCGGTTCTAATTCTTTCTGCTTTGGTTGAATATTTTTCCTATTTTCTTTGAGAAAATTTGGTTTTGTTCCTAATACTTCTTGCAACTTGCTTTTATTGTTTTCATTCTTTTTTGGACCTTCAGCGTTAGCCTTTCCAATTTTTTCATCTCCTGCTTTTTCTGTAAGTGTAGGTGATTGATTATTTTCTTCTGCTGTTATTTTGTGTCCTCGGCTGATACCATATATATTTTCACCGGTTTTTTTATTGTCATTTTCTTGTTGTATATTATTTTTTTCTGCTTTATCAAGAGGTATGTATATTACATCTCCCTCTTTTATTTTTTGAGGATTAAAAGTGAAAGGACCTTTTCTGTTTGCTTCTATTATCTCTTTTTCTGGAACATTGTATTTCCTCGCTATTTTATCTAATGTTTCTCCTTTTTCAACTCTGTGATATATACCATAGCCACAGTTTTGTAATATCAGTATGTTTAGTATAGTGAATATTATGATTATGAAAACCCAAATTTCCCTTTTAGTTTTACAAATCTGCATCCGCATAGCTCCTTTTTTATAAAACCTTTTCCATTCCCTACCTTTATAATTTTACTAAGAATTTGCTCATTTTCATTACCTACTGGTATCACCATTATTCCTTCTATTTTAAGTTGTTCTAAAAGTGGAATTGGTATGTCTGGGGAAGCTGCTGATACACAGATCCTATCATACGGCGAAAGTTCCGGAAATCCTTCTGAACCGTCTCCCACTACAAACTCTATGTTCTCAAATCCTAAATTTTTTAATCTTTTCTTTGCTTGTAAAGAAAGTTCTTCTGATATCTCGAGCGTGACTACTTTGTTTGCAAGTGAAGCTAAAATTGCGGTGTGGTATCCAGAACCTGTTCCTATCTCCAAGACATTATGATTTTCTCTTATTTCAAGATTTTCTGTCATGAAAGCTATGATGAAGGGTTGAGATATTGTTTGCTCTTTTCCTATGGGGAGTGGGTTATCTTCGTATGCTAAATATTTTAGTTCTTCTGGAACGAAAATATGTCTTGGAATTATTCTCATCGTGAGTAGAACTCTTTTATCTTTTACTCCCTTTTTCTCTATATTTTCTACCATAGCTTCTCTTTCTTCTTTCATCTCTTCGTAGTATTTTAAAACCTGTGAGGGAATATTTAGCTTGGTTTTTTGTATAAGTTTTTTTAGTTCTGTTATATCCATATTTATTTGCCTGTTACTTATTTTTTTGCTTTTTATATTTAGTTATTTTTAGCTATTGTGCTATTATTTGACCTTTTCCGTTTTTCTTTGCCATAAGAAGTCTGGTGTCTGCTAATTCAAAAACTTTTTTTGGAGTACGGCATTCGCTTGGAAATTCTGATATTCCTGCGGAAAAAGAAATTTTCATTCTAACTTCCAAATCAATATTTGATATTTCATTTTTTATTTTTTCAATTTCTCTTAATGCGTGTTCTTTTGATGACCCACGTAGCATTACTGCAAATTCATCTCCTCCAAACCTTGATATCACATCTATCTTTCTGAAATTGTTTTTGAGAATATTTGAGATTTCAATTAGAACCCTATCTCCAAAGTTGTATCCGTATTCTAAATTTATGTTTCTGAAATCATCTATATCCAAGAGTATAAATGAAAACGTTTCGGAGTTTGCTATTGCTTCGCTTACCTTATCCATCATAGCGTTTCTGTTAAAAAGTCCAGTTAGCACATCCCTTGAATATATCCATTTTACTTGATATATCAGTTTTGAGTTTTTGATAGCTATGGCTATTTGACTTGCGATCTTTTCCATTAATTCTATTTCTTCATCATTAAAACCTGCTATTTGAGATTTGTTTAAGTTTAAGACACCTAATACTTCATTCCCGAATTTTAGAGGTATAGATAAAAAAGAGCCTTCTTCAAGGAACTCTCCTTTCCAGTGTAAGTATCTTCTATCTCTTCTTGTGTCTGGTATATAAATTTTTTCTCCCGTTGAGAACGCAAGGCCAGTTACTCCTTCTGTTGGTGCGAATCTTATCCCCTTTATGCTTGGTGGTAGTCCATAAGTTGCTTCAACTACAAGTTCATCGGTCTTTTCATCTTTTAAAATTATAGCAAACCTTTCTATTTTTAATCTCTCTCCGAGCAGTTTTACTAGTGAATTAAGGAATTTGCTTAAATCTAAAGATGAATCTATTTTAGACATAACATCATATATTAATTCAAGATGGATTACTTTCTCCTTCATTTTTCTGAGCTGTTCTTCTGCTTTTGTTAATTTATCTTTTATCTTTTGAAATTCTTCCGGGTTTGCATACTTGGTTATGTTTTCAAGTTCTAATTTTTCTATTTCGTATTCTTGAAGTTTCTGTACTAGTGTTGAGAGAACATCTACTATCGGTATGATTTCCATCGGAACTTTTTCCTTTAACGTTCTTATATCCACAAATCCGGGGGTTTCTTTTAATTCTTGGACTATTGCTTCTATCTTCTTCATTTCATTCTCTTTAATTTGCTTTCTTATAAACCATCCGGAAATTAGCACAAATATTACGGCAGGTAGTTTATGTAAATCAGCTAAATCTAAAGTTGATATTATCCCACCTAACGCTATTGAAAATATTACAGGTAAGTCTTCTTTTCCTATTCTCATTTTTGGTAGTTAAAAATAATGGTTTTATTGAATCTTCGTTTAAATTTAATTTCAAGTGTTTTCATTTGTTTTTTTTCTGTTTTGAATTAATTTTTTGGTTGTCATCATTTACTCTTTTCTTTTTTTTTACGCTAATTTTTATTATATGAGATTTTATTGCAGAGAAAATGAAAGTATTATTTCATATCTTGCTAATTTATTATACTTTTCAATCACTTTATTTTTCTTCATTTTTTACTTTTTCGATTCTGTTTCACATTCGGATGAGGTGACAGTTGGATTTATTCTTGCAACAGAAAAAGAAGAAAGATATAAAAAAGATAAGATGTTTTTTTTTGGATGAAGCTGAAAAGCTTGGAATGAAAGTCTTTTATGATCACGCGGATAATTCTATACAAAGACAAAAGGAGCTTCTCACGAATTTGGAAGGTAAAGGAATAAAGTTTCTCGTTATACAGCCCGTTGATTCTTCTCTTTTGAGTTCAGAAATTCAGAAGCTATATTCAAAAGGAATAAAAATTATTGCATACGACAGAATAATTTATGACGCAGATATTGATTTTTTCGTCACGCACGATAGCAGAATGGTAGGAATAATTCAAGCTCAGGAAGGGGTAAAATACGTTGGGGACAAAGGAAACTATGTTATACTTGCGGGAGGAAAAAACCATTCAGTTGCAAAGCAAATAACATCTGGAAACCTCTTGGTTTTAGATAAATATCCCGGAATGAAAAGGTTAGGAATTTTCTACCACGAAAACTGGGATGAAAAGGAATCATACAAAACTATGAAGGAGCTACTCAAAAAAACAAAGAATATAGATGTTGTGTTGGCTAATAACTCATCTCTTATAAGGGGAGCGATAAGAGCTCTGGAGGAGGAAGGTGTGAAAAATGTTTTTACTGCGGGAGCGGATGCCGACCTTGAAAATTGTAGATTGATAATAAAAGGAAAACAAAACATAGATGTACTAAAACCCATAGAACCTCTTGCAAGAACTGCGGCTCGGGTGGTATATTCTCTTTCGCAAGGGAGAGTTCCACAATACAACGAAAAAATGAATAATGGAAAAGTTGATGTGAAAGTTATCTTGATACCGGTTCATCTTGTATCAATTTCCACAATAGATGAAGTAATAATAAAACCAGGAATTCACTCCAGAGAGGCTATTTACGGGAAATAAAGTATTAGAGAAATTAAAATAAATAAAAATAAATAAATCATTTAAATAAAACTGCGAAATGATACTACCAGAACTCGCCAAGGTTTTTATATGCTTTTCGGATCCCTCAAGGGGTCATTTTGTCGGCTTCGCTGATATTTGGTCCATAGCTAGGAAACATTATCTCTCTGATTGCGACAGGGCAGATTAAATTATAAAAGATTTTTTGGAATATACTAAAATACTCTTTTTGAAATTATTTATCAGGATATGGCTATAAAAGGTGGGATAAAATTTCTAAGGAAAAGAATAAGGGCAGTAAGAAATATAAAGAAGCTCACAAAGGCTATGAAAACCGTGGCCTCAGTGAGACTAAGAAAATCTCAACCACCTCTTTTGAATTCAAAAGAATTTATTGAAGATTTGGAAAAGATTTTCACTGTCTCACACGAGCCTAAGGATGTCTTTTCAGCTGATAATAATTTTGGTGAAATTAAATCTTCTGTTGATACAAAAGATACTGGAGCAAAAAGAATATTCATAGTTTTGGGGTCAGATAAGGGACTTTGTGGAGCTTTCAATAGCAATATTGTAAGACTCGCTCAATCTTATGTAAAACAAGATGATATAATTTGGCTTTTTGGAACACGAGTTGCAAAAGTTCTTTCTAAAAAATACAAAAATGTAAAGGAATTCAGAGACTTTTGGAGAGATCTATCTTACGAGAAAGTGGAGCAAGTTTATGAGCAGCTTATTTCTGAAATAAATAGATTGAAGAACGAAAATACGGAAAACTCAAAGTTGGAAGTATATTGTATCTTTACATTATTCAAGAGCGTTGGAACACAGGTGCCAACTTCTGAAAAAATATTCCCTGTTTATGTAAGTGATACGTGGGGACCAAAGAAAATTTTTGAACCATCTGATGATAAGGTTTTAGATTTCTTTGTGGAAGCATTTTTGAAGGCAAAACTCTTTTTTGCTTTCCAATCTTCTATAACATCAGAATACGCTATGAGAATGAAAGCTATGGATATGGCTACACAAAACTCGGACAGACTTATAAGGGTTCTGACTTTGCAAATGAACAAGGCAAGACAGGAAGCGATAACAAAAGAACTTATAGATATTGTAAACGGAAAGAATGCTCTTGAAGCCCAAGCTATATGAGACAATAAAAGAAAAATTATCAAAGGAGAAAGTAAAACTCGCAGATTTACCGTCTAACATAGATTTCCACAAGGAATTATCTTATAAACTTGGATTTGATTTTTATTTGAAAAGAGATGACATTTTGGGGTTATACGGTGGAAACAAACCGAGAAAGCTCGAATTCATATTCAAGCAAATAGTAGATTCACAGAAAAAAGATATTTTCATTTTTGGTCCGACAGGTTCTCACCATATTCTCGCTAATCTGATATATGGGAAGAATTTTTTTCAAGATGTAAAGTTTGCAACTTTTGTTTTCCCAACATACCTTTGGAAATGGGGAGATATATATGTTAGAAAAAATACAGAGCTTGCAAAAAAGTTATCTTTTCAGTTTGTATTTACTCCTTCTTTTTTTCATGCTTTCATTTTGGCGAAAGTTTTATCTATGATAAAAGGAGGATTTTTTGTGCCAGCAGGTTCAACATCAGAAAAATCATCCTTAGGATTTATAATATCTGCAATAGAGATAAAAGAAGATGTTATATCTAAAAAAATTCCTGAACCAGATTTCATATTTTTACCTGTTGGGACTATGGGAACGCTTGCTGGACTTTCTGTCGGTTTATCCATCTGCGAGATGAAAACTAAAATTTTGGGATGTGCAGTCGTTCAGGAAATTCTATGCAATGCGTTTTTAGCAAAAAAACTTATAAGTAAAATAATAGCTACTATTAAGAGGTTTCTCGATATTGATGATGAAAACCTATCAAGAATAAGGAAATCAGCTTTTTCAAATTTTTCTATAATTCACAGCTTTCTTGGTAGAGGTTATGGATACCCTTCTGATGATGGTATAGAAGCAATGAGATTTTTCTCACATTATATGAAGGTAGAGAAAACATACACGGCAAAAACACTCAGTGTAATTCTTGCGAAAAAAGAGGAGCTCAAAAAGAAAAATGTTCTATTTTATTGTACGCTGAACTCTAAGGACCTGAAAATAAATTGAGGTAAAGCTTGTGCATGTCCCTTTCGCTTTCCCCCTTATTTTGCTTCTACCGAAGAAATCTATGTGTGGTGGAGAAGGAATTTACACTATGTTTTGATGTTTGATGGACTTGTAAGTATTTGAACATCTTTAATTCTCTCTGCTTCTTTCCATGCCTCGTCCCTTGGAAATGGAGACAGGAGAATGAGCCTGAGTTTGACTCCGCTCTCTTTCTCATATATAATTCCAAGTTTGTGTAGCTTTAAAACATCCCATTCTGTCGCTTGTGATTTTATCTCAATGATGATATGTTGTGAGTCAGTAATAAGTATGTCAACCTGATATTTTTCCGGTCTCCCTTTTAAGATACCATCTTTGTCATATATGTATAATTCTTTGACTTGTGCTCCAAAATATTTCTCAAGAATTTCTTTCACACCTTCCCTGAAAGTTCTTTCTGTCTGTATCCCCCATCTACCTCCAATAGCTGAGATCACATTCTGCGTATATTGTCTCATTAGCTTTATCTCCTCAAAAACTTGTTCAAATCTTCTGTTAATCTCTTCAAATCTTCTGTTAGATTCTTCTCTCATTTCAGCAAATTTTCTGTCAGATTCTTCTCTCATTTCAGCAAATCTTTTGTTAGATTCCTCAAGCATTTTTTCAAATTTCTTGTCAAATCTTTCACCTTGCTTCCGAATTTCATTTAGCACCGCAAAAATATCCTTCTTTTCTGCGAATACATCTGAAAAGACCTCGGTTAATTTAGATTTGATATGAGGTTTCTCCTTTATCAATTTAGGTAGTTTATTTTCAACAAAGTAGATTATCTTATCATCGTTTCGCAAATTGATCGGTTGTGATTTATATTTGCGCTTTGTTATATTTACTTTTCTATATCTTGGACTTCCTTTATTTCTAATCTTTACTTTATTTTTATCTTTTTTGATTTCTCTCATATCTATCTTTAATAAATAATAAATTTAATAAATTTTCGTAATGGTTTAACTTTATTTTGAATTTTACATTAAACAAAATTTATGTTCTTGTGGTTTTCTGACCTTGGAGGGGCTTTCGTATTACAATTATTCCAATATCTCCGATGGGATAGTTCATATATTAAAAGTTGATATTACCAAGAACTTGTGTCCTCAATATATTCCAAAGTTGAAGCGTTGTAGTAATTATTTTTCAGTTCCGTCATTTTTTGTTTTAAGAGTTTGGATTTTTTTGTTTTAAAAGTTTTGAAATAAGTATTATATAACTCATAACTGAGATAAAGCAAAGAAAAGATATTGGTATTGTAAGAAATTCGTAAAATGTTCTTATACCAAAAGCTTTTTCTGACATAAGAAGAATAATAAATGTAAATTGAGAGACAACAGTAATTTTACCAGATATTGTTGGAGAAAAATTGAGCTCCGCTCCGCCGAACTTTCCAAATAAGATAATCAGAGGAATAATTATGTCTTTTCCAAGAACTATAAATCCGAACCACTCTGGAATCATCTTTTTTATAAAAAAAACAAGAAATAAAGATGTCAGGATTATTTTATCCACAGTTGGGTCAAATTTTCTGCCGAAATCCGATGTCATTTTTAACCTCCTCGCAAGCATGCCGTCTGCAAAATCAGAAATTATCGCTATGCTCCCAATTACGGTGGCTAATTTCCATCTTTCCTCTAAAACAAAATAAATGAAGGGGAAGGTTAAAATAAACCGTAAAAAAGTTATTATGTTTGGAAGTAGAAAAATTTCTTCCCTTTTCATCCTCTATAATCAGAAGATTTACTTTGAAGAAGAAGAAATTTTAATTTCCTAATAAAATTCTCATATTTTCCACTTGTCTGCAACTCCAAGGTTCCTTTTTATTTTGCCAAGATTTTTGATATACCACATTACCGCTTTGTTTTTCCACCAATCCTTTTCTCTTATTCCTAAATCTTCTGCGACCTCACAAGCAGCAAGATAGCCCGATGCTAACCAAGTTGCACCAAAGGGATGTATAGAATTTGAAAGGTAAAGATTGTTAATAAATGTCCTCGAGGCACCTTTTACTATAACATCGGGTAATGGTCTATTTTTAAAGAATTGCTCAGGAATTACCGCCCCTCCACACCAGTTCCCTCTTATTGCGCTTCTGTTGTTCCTCCAAACATCCAACGGTGAGTATGGAAAGATTTCTATTATATTTTTTCTGAATCCAGGTGCATACATTTCAAATAAGTCTGTGAGTTTCTCTGCAAGTTCCCATTTTATCTTATCCCACACAGAAAAGTCATATTCAAGCTTTCTTTTTCCCCACCTTACTGGTATGGGGGGAACATCAAGCCACAAAAAAGCGGTATGACATCCGTCCGGCGCTTGCGATGGATCTGCCAATGTTGGAACAAACCAGTTAGCCATAAGCTCATCGGGTATCACACCTGATATGAGCTCAACACCAAACTTCTTCATCTCATCCTGAGTATCTCCACCGATATACCCCATAAAACATCTTTGAATTCCGGGATCAAATTCTGCCGATAACCATATAGGCGCTTCTTTCAAGGCGTAGTGTACACCAAATATTACCTGCTCATCATAGCAGAAGTTCTTTATTCTGGTTCTCATCTCCGATGGGATTTTGTCTTCATCTATGAGCTCAAAAGTTGGAACAAGCGATAAATCACTTATTATCTTTTTTGCCGTTATCTCTTCTCCGGGAAACAGAGCGTCAGAGCTTAACTTTATCCCATAAGCTCCATCTTTTGAAACAAGAATTTTTGAAACAGGACAATTCTGAATTATTTTTACTCCATGAGCTTTGCAACACCTTATAAGTGCGTGAGTTAAAGAGTGAGAACCTCCTTTGAGCTGATGAACGGGAAAAATTGGACCGGTTAGCGCGGCTACCCCTAAGCATCCTGAAGAACCAATCCTTCTATGTATAGGAGGGAAAGCGCCTATCCACGATAAGGACGCAATCGTAGTTTTTATATAATCTGACTCAAAAAATATATCAAGTGCTTGAAAACCATTTATATTTACAAGTTCTTCGGGGGAGATATTTATACCGAGCCTCTGATTTATTTCTTTGAGAAATTCAAGATTATCTCTTACTTTATCAAAGGAAGGCGGAGTGAATAAAAAAGTATGAACCCATTCCACAACATCGTTAAACCTTTCTATTAAGACCTCGGAGGCTTTTATTATAAACTCTGCATCTTTTGGGGAAAGTTTCATCCAATTACTTATTGTGTCTTGTGGATTTACTCCCATAAGACAGCACTTACCATCTCTGAAGACTTTACCATAAGCGTAGTCTGTCATAACTATTTCAAGACCGAATTTTTCAAGTTCAAGGTCTTCCATCGCAGGAGATAGGGCAGTAATCATCCATGTTGCATGTAAGTTATGTAAAAAACCTGCTTGTAGTTCTTCTGTGTCGCAATGAGCTCCGCATTCTCCCCTCGCTTCAACAACAAGAACCTTTGCTCCTGCCTTTCCTAAATAGGCAGCAGCTGCGAGTCCGTTTATTCCGCCACCTATAACTATTACATCAAAGTCAGGCATTTTTCTTTTCACCTCCTTTCATTTTTTTCCAAGATATGTTTTTTTGTGCCTTGCAAGGAAATCAGGTTCTTTCCACCACTTTTTCAAACCAATATCCTCTGCTATAACGTTTGCACATATGTAGCCTGGACCTCCTATTATGAGACCACCGGGATATGTGCTTGCTCCACAAAGGTAAAGGTTTTTGATAGGTGTTCTTGAACTTGAACAAGATTCAGAAGGTCTGAAATATCCCATCTGAGTTGGCGTGTAATCTCCATGCTTTATTGAACCGCGGACCATAGATGCAATTCTCATTTCAATTTCCAGAGGAGTCTCGCTTATAAAATCTTCAATGACTACATCTTGGTAATCTTTCAAAAGCTTTATCACTTCCTTTTCTATTTCGGATTTTTTGTTTTTCCAATCAAAATCGTAAGGAGCGCACATCTGGAAGAATGAAACAGATTTTCCCATTCTTGATAGTGTATCGTCAAATAAACTCTGACATGTTATATGTCCTGCGACTTTTGTTATTTTATTTTCTCTCAAGGCTCGGAAGAAATTCAGAACATCTTCAAAATTATCAAAACCAGCTATTGTCATAAAAGACCTGTTAATCCATTTATCGTCTGTTTTGAATTCTGGGGGCTTTGGTGATATGAAATGAAAAGTAAAGAAAGACCATTTATCCCACTTCCACTCTTTTAGAATATCTATTTCCTCTTTTATATCTTTTGGAATTTTTTGCTCATTTATTAGTTTGAAGAATGTTATTGGTGGTGGCAAAGAAGATACAACTATTTTTGAGAAAATTTTTCTTCCGTCTTTGAGTTTTACCCCTTTTGCTTCCCGACCTTCAATTATTATTTCATCAACTTCTGCATTATCAATAATTAGACTTCCGTTTCTTACTATCTCTCTTCCCAGAACACTTGCGAATCTATGGGACCCACCATAGCAGTAGTATTTTTGCATACCACATCTCCACACGAGCAAAGGTACCATAAAACCCATACCAGATTCCTCAGGATCAATCCCCCACATTCCGACAAGATAAAGCAAGAAAGCCTTAATTTTTTCGCTCTTGAAGTTTTCGTCTATTATCTCAACTGCAGATTTTTCCGCTATTTCTAAAAACTCTCTTCCTACCTCTGTTGAAGAAATTCTTTCGTAAAACTCAACAGGGGATAGTGGAGGGTAGTATGTTGCGGGAGCAAGGATGTCATCAACGAACCTTATAAATTTCCTTACAATTTTTTCAAATCTTTCTGCTTCGTCAATTGATAACTTCGCAACCGAATCTTTTGAGTCTTGAAGCATCTTACCTAACAGAAGCGAACTTTTATCTCTAAAAATAATTGCGGATTGAACAAATGGTTTTATCCAGTACAAGCCGTGCTCTTCTAAATTGAAATCTCTGATAGCAGGTATATAATCTACCATCATATGGTAGATTGCGTGAGCGTTAGATGAGTTGCCGGGAAAAAGAATTTCCTCTGTTGCAAGTCCTCCTCCTATCTCATATCTTCTTTCGCATACAAGAACTTTTAGCCCTGCTTTTGCAAGATACGCCGAGGTTATAAGCCCATTAGGCCCAGCTCCTATTACTATACAATCTGTTTCATACTCGTCCGGAAACTCTTTTAAAACATCGTCTTTTTCGGAAGGTTTGTATCCTATCCAAACTTTTGATTCTTTCATTTCCATCTTTTGTTTCCTCCTTTTTTTTCTATTTTTTTCTTTTTCTTCTCCTTTACCCCAAATTCTTTACCTTCTTCCGATTCCGATTTTTCTCTCTTCTTTCTTTTAGTTTTTCTCTTTTACTTTTTCTTCCACCCTTCTTTTTCTCTTTTTTATTCTTTCTTGATAGAGTTCATTTTTCCTTTTATTTCTTTTTCTTTCTTGTTTTCTTCTTTATTCATCCGGGAAGCGGGTGGGAACTTTGGTCAAAACATTTATGAATTTTCTTATAAACGCCATATACTGCATAAGAATTCCTATATTTCCCTCCACTTTTATTTCTCCTTTCAGGAAGGCCTGGATTGGATCTACTTCGCCTTTGACTATACCTTTCCAGACAGAATATGTGGTTTTAAAGATGAAAGCTGTGTTGTATTCTTTTTCATCTTGAATTATTTTCGCCTCTTTGACTTCTCCCTTATCTATCAGGAAGAAAGCTTTCCAACTTTCATTAAGCTTCTCATCAGGTTCCATAATAGTTATGACTCCCCCGTATGTCCAAGTCTTTCCGATTTCTCTGAGTTCTTGGTCTGATATTGCTATTTTTACAAGTTCATCTACCCACTCCTGTGAGGGAAACCTATACATTTGTTTTAACCTCCTTTCTTTTCATAATAAATCAAAAAACCTAAGCTTAAAATCTTTTTTCTCCATCGCTTATGTGATACGGTGATGGTATAAACCACTCTGGCTTTTCTATTGCCCCATCATCTATGAGGATGTGCATAAGATTATAAGGAACAGCAAGAATACATAGCCCGCCCGGATATGAGGTCTGATGACATAGATAGAGTTTGTGAATCGGAGTTCTGTACCTTGCAAGTTCTGGGATTGGTCTGAAACTCCACCATTGGTCCTCACACTCTCTTATTGCGTACCAGTTTCCTCCTATTAATCCTGTGTTTCTAAACTCACTATCAAGAGGGGTATTAATGAACTTTGCAACTATATTTTTTTCGGTCATATTTGGAGCAAATTTTCTTAAAAGCTCTATCATACCTTCTGCTATTTCCCATTTTGCTTTGTTCACAGCATCAGGTCCATCTCTGTGATATTCAGGAGGTGGAACCTGAATGTATATTGGCGAAAGGACGTGATATCCTGGTGGGCATCTTGTGTCATCGTAAATATCATGACAGCATACCATAATGTGCATACTTTCTTCGCTTTGAGGGTGAGTCCTGAATGAGAAAATATCTCTTGCTTGGTTTAATATAAAACTTCTTGAATCTCCAGGAAGTGCTACAACTGTTGGATAGTTTCCATCTTTGAAAAATAGTTCTTCTGCGTCTCCTTTATATTTCGGTAAATCTTTAACTATAAGATGAAGGACAAATAGGCTTCCGCCGTGTGTGTTTATATCTTTTATCTTTTCTAAAAGGGGTTTTGGAATGTGTTTCCCTTTGAGGAGTTTTAAGAAAGTTTGTTTCACATCTATTGCAGATATTACAAGTTTTGTTGCTCTTATAACTTTCCCTGGGTAGAATGATTCATCAGCTAATACTACTCCCTTTGCTTCCCCATTCTCAACCAATATTTCACCTACTTTTGCGTTAGTATATATTTTCACTCCGTAGTGAAGACAGCATCTTATGAGTGCATGCATATAAGAATGCATACCGCCCTGGGGAGATGAAGAAGAATAAGCCATGAGAAGACCAGTTGCTATCCCGAAGATTCCCATACCTCGCCATGCTGGGAAAGGTCCGTTGTACCATGCTCCTTGACCCGCAACAACTTTCAGAGGTTCAAACTCATACTGTGTATCAAGGATTTCGTATGTTGACATTTCCATAATTGTTTCGGGAGGGAAGAGAGCTAAAAGTCCCGGAGCTTTTTCTTTCATAAATTTGAACCATGGAAGATCTTTTGGGTCAGACCACATATCGGGAGTGTAAGGTGGGGTCCAGAAGATTGATCTCAGGAAATCTTTTGTGTATGGTTCGAAGCTTTCGTACATAATTTTAGTAAATTCTGCATCTTTTTTTGAGTATTTTGCGATTGATTCTATCGTATTTTTGATATTGAACCTACCAGATATTATTGCTTTTCCATCTGATGTTACCGTTCCTGCGAGAGTTTTGAAGTATTTTAGTCTGAAACCGAATTTCCGCAGTTCAAGAATTTCTATCGTTGGTGATGCTCCAGCGTAAAAGTATGTAGCATGAGGATCTATTCTGAAACCCGGGATGGGTTCGGTATTTTCTGCTCCTCCTCCGCATTGAAGTCTCTCTTCCAAGATGCACACTTTTAGACCGGCTTTTCCCAGGAGTGCAGCAATACCCAGTCCATTTGGTCCGCCTCCAATTATAACTGCATCATAAGTTTCAGATGGATAAAAAGTTTTTATTTCTTTTTCTACTCTCATGATAATAAATAATTTAATAATAATCTACCTACCATAAGTTAGATAAATTTAATTTTAAAAATTTTTTTATAACTTTTGTTTTTTCGAAACTTTTGTGAAGAGATTTCATTTGAAAAACAAAGTAATTTGAATTCGGCAAGTTTTGTAACCATAAATAAAAACGAAACTATGCGTTTTGCTCATCTTTTACATTGGTTGCATTACTGAAATAGGAAAGAAAATATCATTCTTTCATTTTTAAAGATTTTTGGATTATATATCAGTTTTGGATTCTGCTATTTAGCTTTCATGGTTGAAATTATCGGGAGAAGTTCGCTAATCAGAAATTTCATAAAAATTTCAATCAAATAACAAATACTAAAAATAATTGAAAGCAAAGATAGACAATGGAAGGAAAATAAATTCCAAGAAAATGAAAAGATAAACCTTGGAGGTCAGAAAAATGAAGTGGGTAGAAATACAAAAGATAATTCCGGGAGCGTTGCTTTTGTTTTTGATTTATTCTTGCAAGGAAAAAAAAGACGAATTGGGGAAAAAATATCATGAGCACCCAAGACTGGCTCAAAGTCCTTGGCCGATTATACATGCAAACCTATCTCAGCAAGCAGGCGTAGAGTTTGCCGGTCCAAATCCTCCATTGAAAGTAAAGCTTTTTGACCACAAAGGCCCAGGATGGATACTGTTTGATTCAAAAGGAAATATACTTTTTGGAGCCGCTAATGCTACGGAAAGAAAGCATGAATTCAAAAAATTTGATAAAGGTATGAATCTTATTGCTGAGTTTTCCTTGTCTTTTTCCGGAGCAACGGGGGTATTTGGTGGAATATACAGCTTTATAGACCACGAGGACTGTATATGGACTTCCGTAGATGTTTCCATATATAGATTGTGTGAAATTGGAGGCAAGTTTGAAAAGGATATGGAATTCAATCTCGCAGAAATGTCGGATGGTTTTTCTAAAGATGAAACAATCCTTGCTCTTATGCCACTTTATAGACCAACAGGTTGGATGGATATAGTGTTCGTAACGTTGGGATTTGAATACGTAAAAGAGGGAGATTTTTTGAAGATAAATATTCCTGGCGCTAAGTTAGGAATCATTCAAATTTTTGACAGGAGTAAAGTGAATATTTATTACCACCAGTTTAGAGAAGAGGCTATACAAAATTCCATAGCCATTGATAGAAAAGACAACTTATATATCATAACTCACAAAAGACTTTACAAGATAAGATTTGATAACTCTTCTAAGAACTTTAGGAGCATTTGGAGCTACTCTTATGATCCTGGTCCTCCCCCTAGCGAAATAGAGTGCCGGGGAGAATCGTCTCCATATTCTTGTGTGCTTGTTAATCTTCTCAAAAGGGTAAGATTTCTTGCTGGGTCCGGAACTACTCCAACTATCATGGGAGATAACGAAGAATATATTGGGTTCGCAGATGGTTCTATACCTATGAAAATTATAGTTTTAAGAACAGAAGATGGAAGTCCAGTTGAAATAGATAATCCTGAACCTTTTTCTTATGATCCGGAATCTCAAACTGAAAATACTTTAGCTTATTTTGGTGGGAAATTTATCGTTGATAATAATAATCCAGAAGGTTCTGGTGTCGCTTGTTATGAAATAAAAGGCAGTTATGGGAATGAGAAGGTAAAGCTTTTGTGGGTAAATAAAGATATATTTGCTCCGAATAATGTTCCTCTTGTGTCTGGGAAATCTCAATCAGCTTATGTTTACGAGCTCAAAAAAGAAGATAGGATAGATAAGTGGTATCTTACCGCTATTGATTTGAATACTGGAAAAGTTTTATGGAGAGAATTTATAGGAGAGGGATTTGATTACAACAGTATGTATGCTCCCTTAAATCTTGATGATAAAAATAATATATATATAGGATTATTTGGGAAAATTCTAATAGTTGGAAACATGTAAGCCGAATTTTGGGAAAAATTTGTAAGTAGGAAATCATAAGTAGGAAATCATTTTATATAGAAATTCCTTTCAGTAAAATATAAATTCATATTTTTATGAAAAATTTTCGTTTTTTACACAAAGTATAAAGTTTTCATTAATACTTTATATTATGATGAACAAAAAATATGATGTCATAGTTGTAGGTGCAGGAATAAATGGAATAACAGCTGCTTCATATCTCCAAAAATCAGGTCTCAAAACCCTTGTTCTGGAAAAGAGAAATGAAATCGCTCCTTTCGCTTTAACGGAAGATATTTTCGGTGGAGGAATACCGGTAGATACGCACGCAGGTGTATGCTTTTTACCTATGAGCCCAGTCTGGGGAGACCTTGAACTTGATAAATTCGGATTTGACCTCATATTCGCAACAGCTCCCGCAGGAACAGTATGGGAAGATAAGAACCTTGTCTGGTATGCTATACCGAGCAAAGCCGCGGAGGCAATTTCTAAATTTTCTGAAAAAGATGGAAAAACTTTTCTTGAAATAACATCTCGCATAGCTCCAAATATCCCTGATATCCTGAAAGAAGCTGTATTTTCCCCTGCCGAAGAAGAGAAAGAGGATTTCTTGTGGGATCTATCAAAATACTTTGGATTTACTCCTTATGACTTTAAAACTATGAACGCATTTGAGATGCTTGACCTACTTTATGAGAGTGAATGGATAAAAACTGCTGCTTTTGGTGCGGCGGATATAGCAGTTTTTGGAGACCCGGCTGAAAAAGGTGAGGGTGCGGTCATGCTTGCTCTTGCTTTCACTATTATGATTGGAGTACCTCGCGGTGGTATGCATACTTTTGCTCATTCGCTTGTAAGATGCTTTAAATATCACGGGGGAACTTTACTTCTTAATGCGGGAGTAAAAAAAGTAGAAAAAAAAGAGGGAGGAGGTTTTAGGGTGTTTCTTGATGAAAACACTCCATATACCCAGAAGGAGTTTGAATCAGATATAGTTGTAATGCATACGAGCCCTCCTATATCCTTGGAGATAATAGATCAAGATTTGCTCAAAAGGGAAGATCCTGAACTTTTTGAGAAGATGAAAGATTGGGATATGACTGGTCATTGTGCATTTACTTCTTACTTTCTTATAAAAGGAAATATAAGATGGAAATCTGAATCTTGGAATAAAGATATATCAAAAGTTCCTTTCCCCCTCAGAGCTTACGATTCTTGGGAGCATGCGAAAATTTCTGTGCAAAAAATGAAAAATGAAGAAGTTATGGATGTTATCGGAGATATTGCAGAAATGTATAACCTATCGGCAGTGGATCCATCAAGAAGTAAGTTAGGTTATCATGTGCTTGTATTTGAGATGGAATACCCTATAAATCTCAGAAGGTACGGAGGAAAAGAAAGATGGGATGATAGAGAGTTCGTCGGAAAAATTCATCAAGGGCATATAGAGCTTTTGGACAGGTTAATTTCTGGTTTCAAGACAAATCTTGTCGATAGTATGTTCTTTACTCCTATTGATAATTGGAGGAGAAATCCATCTGCTATTTATGGACATGAGTTAGGAGGAGATGTTTCAGGTCCTCAGTGGTATACTGGAAGAATTCCTCCTCGTTCTAAAATTCAAGGACTTTATTTCTCAAATGGAATATGGCCTGCTTCTCTGACTCATCTTGGAAGTGGTTATGTTGCAGCTACATGTGTTGCGGAAGACCTGAATATAAAACAAAAGCAAGAGTGGTGGAGGTGGAAACCTTATGAGTACTTTTTGAGAAAACTTCCAGAGCTCAAAAAAGTATGATTTTTTGTTGAAAAAGTAGAAATAATTATTAAAATAAAAATAGAGAAAATTTTCTACCAAATGGTAGATAGAAATAAAAAATAGGAGATAAAAAGATAAAAAAAAGAAAAGAAGGAATAAAAAGAAAGGAAAGAAGAAGGAAAGAAGGAGGTGAAAGGTTATGGAATATGATGTGGTAGTTATTGGGGCTGGGCCAAATGGGCTTACGGCAGCAGCTTATTTACAAAAGGCGGGTCTAAAAACCGCAGTTATAGAGAGACTTCCTGAAACTGGTGGAGGACTTGTGACGCAGGAAATATGTGGTTTTAAACTCAATCATCACGCAACATATATGCTCCTTGCGGAGCTTATGCCACCTTACAAAGACCTCGGTCTTGAAGACTGGGGGGTAAAATTCATAAGACCGGAAAAACAAATGGCTTTTTTGTTTAAAGATAAAAAAGCTTTAATGCTATTTACAGATCCACAAAAATCGGCTGAATCTATATCTCAGTTCTCATCAGAAGATGCAGAGAAATTCAAAAAAATGTGGAGTGAGTTTGAGGAAATGTTTGAAAAATTCTTGTTCCCAGCTACATATCTTCCACCTCTTGATCCAGTAGAGCAGACGGAGAAACTTCAAAAATCAGATGAACTTGGAAGAAAAATAGCCGAGATCTCTGAAATGACTCCTCTTGAAGTTATAGACCATTATGGATTTAAAAATTCACGCATCAGAGGAGCTCTCCTTTACATAAATTGTATGTTCGGACTTGAACCGGATGAGGTCATAGGTTTCCTTGTTCCCATCTATGTTCTGCGAGTTTTGAATTCTGCTTTGGTAAAAGGGGGAACGCATCATCTTGCTTCTTCTTTGAGGAGAGTTGTTGAGTTCTCTGGTGGGCATGTTATAACTGCTTCGCAAGTCAAAAAAGTTATATTTGAGGGTTCGCGGGTCCGTGGAGTTATTCTTGAAGATGGAACGGAAATAAAAGCAAAAGTTGTGATCAGCACTCTGAACCCAGAACAAAACTTCCTTGAACTCCTGAGTGATTATGAAGAGGAATTTATGGAAGATCTCAAAGATTCTGCGGAAAGATGGGAATGGGAGAGGTTATCTTTATTTATTTCACATCGCGGAATTGCAGGTAAAAATCCTTTGTATCCAGGTTATCCGGATGGAGTTTCTGAGTTTTTAAATGTTGTTATGGGATATGAAAATGAAGATGATGTTTTATCTCATATAAAGGATTGCGAAGAAGGGAAAATTCAGATCAAAGGACACGGAAGCTGTCTTTCCATTTTTGATCCACTTTTGGTTCCAAGTCACGTTCCTTATGCTCAGCATCATCTTTTGAGGTGGGAGATGTGGGCACCATACGAAGTAAAAACGAATGGGACAAAAACTACCTGGACATATGAGCTCAAAAAAGAGGTTGCAAAGAAATCCTTTGAGTTTTGGGCTTCTTACTCTCCAGATATAGCTGAATCTTCAATCATAGTTGAATTAAGCTGGTCTCCTCTTGATATAGAAAATCACACTCTTACGATGAAAAGAGGATCAATAAAGCATGGAGCTTATACTTCTTTGCAGATGGGATATAACAGACCTTCTCCTGATTGTTCGTCTTACAGAACTCCTATTGAGGGTTTTTATGTCGCCGGAGCTTCGGTTCATCCCGGAGGTATGGTAATTTTGGGACCTGGCTACAATTGTGCAAAAGTAGTATGTGAAGACCTCGGAGTTGATTTCAAATGGGAAGAGCATCCGACTGTAAAGGAGGCAAAAAAAAGAGGCTATTTATGAGTATTTATGATGGATATTTATATATACAATGCGGTGTATTGATGGTATAGTTTGATGAATTTTTATCAAGGAGGTGAATTAAAATGAGGCTTTGGTCAAAAGGTTTAGGAAAACTCATATTGCCTTTCTATCTTGATAAGGCAGAGAGTGTTTCTGTCTCACCAGATTATGTCCTCGTTCGTGGTAGGATTGTCGAAGGAAAAGTAAATTGGCCCTATAAGATCTTCCTTTTCCCGGAAGATATGGTAAGGTTTATAAGGTTTATGGCTCAAAATAAAGTTATTATTTTGTTCCTCAAAAGAAATTTGGGGTTCAAGTTAGTAAAATTTGTGATTTTGAACCTTGCAAAAACTCTTTTCATCATAACTCCAAAAGTACTTATTGTAAAAATCTTGAAAATATTTTCTCGCAAGAAATCTGAATTTGTATATGATGAAGTAATTGCAAAGATTATTGAGGGTGAATATAGGGGTGCACGATCGGAAAGTAAATTAGATGACACTTCCCAAAATGGAAGCGATATATCACCTGATGATGAGGGAAAAGAAGAAACGAATTCAAATCAAAAAATAAGTCTTGAAAAACCTGTACCAAAGCAAAATATTTATCAGGGAGGAATGATTTTTTGGTCAAAAGGGTTGGGAAGGAGAAGTCATATCGTTATTCCATGCGGTGAAGAAAAACCTGAAGATAAAGGAGATACTTTGGTCCTGCACGGAAAGACATTACCTCCTGTTGTATGGATTTATACTATGACTATGGGGCCGGAAGATTTTGTTTCAATGTTGAAACTTGGGTTATCTTATGAGTTTGTTTATTTCTTACTGCATCCAAAGAAAATAAAATATGCTTTTTCCTTACTTTTTTACCTTCTTCATTTTATTGCCAAATTTGTCTTTACGAGAAAGAAGCTTTATGAAGTTTATAATAGAGGAGATGTTCAAAGGGACAAAATGGACGGAGAAGTTGTCCATACGCGATGACGGAAGTAAAAATTTTTATTATCCCTTCTTTACTTTTGTATTATTACTTATCATATTTTCTCATTTTTTTATAATCGGTTGTAAGAAAAAAATTGCTCAAACGAATGATTCTGATGAAATTGTAGATGAGGGAGGAAAATTTGTTGGTGGGCTTACTTCTGATTCTATCACATTCGGAGGATTAGAAAGATCTTACATTATTTACGTTCCGAAGTCATTTGACAGTAATAAAAATATGCCACTTCTTTTTGTTCTTCATGGAGGAGGGGGGACACCGGATCGTATGATTGAATTAACCAATGAAGGTTTTAATTCCCTTGCTGAAATGGAAGGATTTATTGTTGTTTATCCTGAAGCGTATAGTAGGCACTGGAATGATGGGAGAAAAGGTATGGAGAATTGGTCCATAGCTCACAAAGAAAATATTGACGACGTTGGTTTTATATCTTCTCTAATTGATCACCTCGCGTTGGATTTCAATATTGACTTGAAGAGGATTTTCGTTACGGGTATTTCAAACGGAGCTATGATGTCTTTTCGGTTAGCTTGTGAACTTTCACAAAAAATTACAGCTGTTGCACCTGTTGCTGGTCTTATGCCAGAAGATATAACCTCTTCGTGCACTCCTCAAAAACCTGTATCACTTCTGATTATTATGGGCACAGATGACCCGTTGGTTCCATATAATGGAGGATATGTAGAAGCTGGGGGAAGGAAAAGGGGAAAGGTTTTATCTGCTCAAGATACTATAAGTTTCTGGACAAAAATTAATGGTTGTAAATTATATCCTCAAATGGGCTGGGAGCAAGATAAAGAGACATCTGATGGAACAAGGGTTAAAAAAGAAATATATAATCAATGTAAAGATGGAGTAAAGGTAATTTTATATACTATTGAGGGTGGAGGGCACACATGGCCGGGAGGTTTGCAATATCTTCCAGAAAGTATTATTGGAAAAACAAGCAGAGATTTAGACGCAAACCAGCTGATATGGAATTTCTTCAAGGAAAGTTCAATAAGATAAGCTTATCGTTATAATGCAGTATTCAGAAAACAAACTTTTGGGATATTCAGAAAACAAACTTTTGGGACATGAGATTATAAATAAATCTACATGCTTTATTTATTCTTTACTCTTGCTTATTGATTGAGATTTTATATAGTGTAATGATTGTTCTTATCACAAAGTATGCACTTATGATGATTGGAGCTAAGAGCAAAAATGGGAAAAACCAGAAAGGTAATTTCCCTTCCTTTATCCCGAAGATCAGACCCTGGAACACTATAAGCATATACACTGAGATAAAAAAGTTTGTTTCAACAATTGGTATAAAGTAGCCGTCAATGAGCTCATTTTTGATTCTTCTTTTTCTTGCAATTTTTTTTCTGGAAAATGTGATTAGAGATATGACCTGTGGTATGACTGAGAGAGAAAAGCATAGAATAAAGATGAAAATTTTGTCCCCATATAGGGTGGGCCTACCTTCAATTCCGAAACTCAAGGGAATTTGTTCTGGAAAATCTAAATAGGATAGAGTTGCTTTTGCCCACATCAGAAATATTGTCACATGCGAGAGAACCTGAAAAATTCTTATTCTTCTCTGGTAGTGTTTTTTCTCTTCATATTTCAAACTACGAGAATTGAAATTTACTTTTTCCATCTTCAAGGAAATTTTTTATGAGCTTTGTTAAAAAAAATAGGTTTTTTCCGAAAGAATAAGAAAAGAGGTGAAGAACATATGAAGGAAAGCAAAAAATTCAAGGATAAGACAAATGATTTTAAAGTGGATGATATTAGTAAAGAGTTTTTCTCCAAAGATGATGATTACCAGCGGGATGAAGAAAATGGACATTATGATTTCCGAAAATCCGATGAGGATTATACTAAATCAGAATATGACGAAGAAACTGATGTTTTGGTTCCTGATGAAAATGAAAAGGATTATTCAGAAGATTATGGTGTGAAAGAATTCTTCTTTGATGAAGAACTTTCTTTGAGGTTGAAGAAGGTTGTCAAGATAATAGATCTTCTTGAGTTTATTGATTCATGTCTTATAGTAAGTGAGAAATTATTAAAAGATGACGAAGATGCACGTGAGATTTTAAGAGAGCTGAGAGAAAAAGTTCTTGGAGCGGAAACGATTTTTACCGATTACCTTATAAATGGTAAAATACAGAAACCAAACTGATCAGTTTTTGTAAGCTATGTAAGTTTTTTCATCCATTTACCAGAGATTATTCTTATAAGCATGGTGAAAAATAAGATGGCAAAGTAGGTTGATATTACTAGCCACAAAACAATTGATTTACTTTTAAGTATAGTTCCAAACAGAAAAATTGAAGGTATGAAAAAGAAAAAGTGAAGTATTGCTTCAACCTTAACTACAAATTTTGTATCTCCCACACCTATGAGCGTATTTATTATCAAAATACTAAGTGAAATGAATAATAAGGAGGGGGAAAAAGTTAATATTGTTTTTTTCCCTTCTTCTATTACTTCTTTTTGAGCTGAAAATAACCTCATAGATGTTTCGGGGAAGAGTATCATAAGTAAAGATAATACGGAAGATGCTATCCCTATTATTATTATCATATCTGAAAATGTTCTTTTGGCTCTTTTTGTTTCGTTTTGTCCCATAAGTCTTCCGACCATACCAGCAAGTGATGTCCCAATAGCCATAGCTGGGAGCATTATTACACCAATTATATTGACCAGTATGAATGAAATAGCTTGATGTTCTACACCTGATAAGCCAGAGAACCAGATGAAAAGGAGAAAACTAACAGAAGCTATAAACTGTGCAAGAAATGCCGGTATTGATATCTTTAAATTCTTTAATGCAAATTTTAGAATATCCTCTCTATATTTTATATCTGATATATCTTGGGGTAAAAAGTATTGTTTTATGTATGGTCTTATAAGAAAAGCGCCGTGGATTGCTGCTACGAAAGAGGATATTATTGAAGCAAGGGCAAAACCGTAAAGCTCCATTCTCGGGAAAAAGATTCCGAAAATGAAAAGATAAGATAAAACTATGCATACCAAAGTCGAATATGCGTTGAATTTCAGATGTTCTTCTGGTTTACCTATTGCATCAAATAATCCTCTCATTACAAAAGTTACTGATGTTGCAGGTAAACCTAATATCCTTACGAACAGAAATTTCTTACCGTAATTTGCTACTTGTTGAGAGGGGGACATAACTTGCATAAGCCATTCTCCAAATATAAGAACTAATATACACATAAACAGGCTTATCACAAATGATGTCACAATTGCGGATTTGAACGAAATGAAAGCATCTCTTCTTTTTCCCTGCCCCCAAAGTTGTGAGATTAGAGATTGAGCAGATGAACCAAAGGCATTCATGGGAGCGGAGAATGTGAGCATAGTTATAAGTGCTATACCCATAGCTGATATTTGTTCTGCCGCATCCTCTCCTACATGACCAACCATCATGGTTCCAAAAAAATTGTGAATGTTAGATAAAGCTAATGATGTGGCAGCTAATGCAGAAAGTTTTAGTACTAAAATTGCATCTTGATTTTTGAAGGCAGATTTTATCCTTTTTATTATCCTTACTGCTCTTATTTTTATCTTCTTTCTTATATCAGTATTTCTCATGATTTCTTAATTTCTCAAAAATTTGATTTTACTTATATTTGGTTCTTTCTTTACATTTACTTTTTTTATTATTATGAACTGGGGAAAAAATAAAATAAAGTCATGCACTTCGTTATTTAGACTTTTCCTGTAAAATAATTTTTGTTCAATTAAAAAAATTAGGTTATAATGATTTTTAGAGGAGTNNTAGNAATGAAGTTATCAGAAAATGAAATTCAGAAGATTTTGAAGGAGTCTCTCCCAAATTGGAATTACGATGGGAAATATATGGTTAGGGATATCAATACTAAAAATTTCAAGGAAACTATGATTATTATAAATCTCATAGCCGGGATCTCGGAAGCTCATTTCCATCATCCTGATGTTGAGTTTGGATACAAAAAAATAAAGGTGAAGCTGATAACTCATTCAGAAAATGCAATTACTCAAAAAGACTTAGATCTTGCAAAGGATATTGAGAAATTTTTAAGTATGTTCCAGGAGAAAGGAGGGTAAAACAAGTAGTAAATGTCTACAAGATTTTTTGTCGGTACTGCTGGGATACCTCATTCAACTCGCCCAGTTGATGGGGAAGACCTGACTTCTGCCGGAATAAGAAAAATAAGGGAGTTAGGATTAGATTCTATGGAAATTGAGTTTGTAAGGGGGGTATACCTTAAAAGTGAGGAGCAGGCAAACTCTATTAAAACGTATGCAGAAAAATTTCAAATTATATTGACCGCACACGCTCCATACTACATAAATCTTGGAAATCCTGAAAAACTAATAAGTTCTGAACAGATAATTTTGAAAACTCTGAATGTGGCAGCGAAAGTTGGCATAAAATCTATCGCTTTCCATCCTGCGTATTACAAAGGAGAGGATCCGGAATTGATTTTCCAAAGGGTAAAAAAGTCCCTCTCAAAAATACTTTTTGTTGCAAAAAAGAAGGGATATAATGTTGAACTGCGACCTGAAACTGCGGGTAGAGTGTCTCAATTCGGCTCTCTTGATGAAATAATAAGGCTTGTGAAGGAGGTTGAAGGATTAAAACCATGTTTTGATTTTGCTCACATTTATTCTCGCTCAAAAGGCGAAGTAAATGGTTATGATGGATTTATGAGAGTTCTTGAAAAGATAAATAATGAACTTGGAGATTGGGCTTTAAAAGATATGCACTGTCATATAGAGGGGATTGAATTTGATGGAGCAGGTGAGAGGAGGCATCTTAATTTCTCTGAATCGGGATTTGATGTAAAGGGGCTCGCAAAAGCTCTGAAAGAGAGCGGAGCCTCTGGAATTGTAATATGTGAAAGCCCATCTCTTGAACACGATGCTCTTTACCTTAAAGAATATCTCTCTTAACTTTTCTAATATAAAATAAAAGAAAGTATTCAAAGCAAAATTTTTCAAGAAAATGAGAACTCTTGTTAAAACATTCATCCTGAAAACATATTTATTTTCTTTCCTTATTTCTATTGTGTTTGTTATTGCTATTTCTCAGATAGAAGTTCTTGATTCCATTGAGAGAGGTTTAAGGAACCTGAATGAAATTTTTGTCTTGTCTTTAATTGCATATTTTCCATATGTTTTCCTATTATCTATCCCGCTTTCAGCTTTTAGATTCTCATTTTCAAGGAGGAAAAAGTTTTTTTATCTTATGAGTTTTGGCTTCTCACCTCAGAAATTATTTTTTTTCTCCGCTCTGATTTCCTTTATCTTCTCTGTTTTTTTCTCACCTCTATTTTACGTTTCAGAGGAGGCTAAAAGAAAACTTTCTGATAAGAAGACTAAAAATCAAACAATATCAATATACATTTCGGAACAGAAAAATTTTATATATCATGAGAAAATAAGGGATGGCAAACAAAGAATTTTTCTAATATCACCTTCAGGTGAGTATTCAAAAATAGATAATCTGCCTGAAAGGAAAAAGTTTATTATTTCATCAAAAAGTATGGACTTTTCTCTGATTCAATCTCCTAAAAAATTCTTCATTTTTTCGCTTATAATATCTTTTGGGATATTTTTTAGTGCTTTTTCTGGTATGTATATTGGAAGTAGGGGAATATTTGTTCCGGTTATAGATATTTTTCTTGCTATATTTATCACATCTATTTTGTAGAAAGATGCTTTCGAGGTAGTTATTTTGAGCCCTCAACTTTATTTGAGATATATTCTGAGTATATTCCCATATCTTTATCTCCTCTTCCTGAGAGGTTAAGGACTACAATTTTGCCTTTGAGTTCTTTTGAGTTCTTGATTATCCATCCGATTGCGTGAGCTGGTTCGAGTGCTGGAATTATTCCCTCAGTTTTTGATAAAAACTCAAANCCCTCTATTGCATCTTCGTCTCTCACTGAGTAATATCTTACCCTTTTTGTTTCTTTAAGATATGCATGTTCTGGTCCGACTGCTGGATAATCAAGACCGGGAGCTATTGAGTGTGCCGGCATAATTTGTCCATCTTCATCTTGTAGTACATATGTTTTTGTCCCGTGAAAAACTCCTACTTGACCTTTTGTTAAGCTTGCAGAATGTCTCTGACCATCTCCACCGGCTTCTACTCCTATAAGTTCAACATTTTTATCTTTGATGAATGGTTTGAAAATACCGATTGAGTTTGAGCCTCCACCAACGCATGCTACAATAAAGTGTGGCAATCTTCCTTCTATCTTCTTTATTTGTTCCTTTACTTCCTGCCCTATTATTGATTGGAAGTATGAAACGATTTTCGGAAATGGATGGGGTCCTACGGCAGAACCTAAAATGTAGTGGGTATTTTTCACATTTGTTATCCAGTCTCTTAAAGCTTCGTTTATTGCATCTTTTAGTGTTTTTGTGCCAGATTTTACTGGTATAACTTCTGCACCCAGAAGTTTCATTCTTAGTACATTTATTTTTTGTCTTTCTACATCCTTTTCTCCCATGTATATTGAGCATTTTAGATTAAACAGCGCACAGGCTGTTGCGGTTGCTACTCCGTGTTGTCCTGCTCCTGTTTCAGCTATAACTCTGCTTTTTTTCAAGATAAGTTTCACAAGAAGAGCTTGCCCGAGCGTATTATTTATTTTGTGCGCTCCCGTATGAAGTAAATCCTCCCTTTTTATGTAAAGTTTTATTCCAAGCTTACGTGAGGAATTTTCAGCAAAGAAAAGAGGAGTAGGTCGTCCGGCATATTTTTGTAGATAGTATCTGTGCATTGAGATGAATTTTTTGTTTTTTATAGCTTTCTCAAATGCTTTATCTAACTCTTCAAGCGCGAACAAAAGCGTTTCTGGAATGAATCTCCCACCGAATTCTCCGTAATACACTGAAAATCAATTACGAACAAAGTGATTATTTTTACAAAAAATCAAAATGTTTGAGCAAATCTGAATTGTATTTTTTAATGGATGAAGAGAAAAAAAAGGTTTTTTTCAAAGAGATTCTGAAAGAGCTTATCGGGAAAAGACTTTACGAAAGAGGTATGAAATGTGAAAACTTTGATATTGATCAAAGAGATAAAGTAGAAGTTCAGCCTGACTTGATAATAAAAAGTTCCGGGATTGAAGTCGGGAGGGTCTTTATAGTTCTTGATGAGAAGGAACTTGATTTCAAACTGCTCAAAAGTTTTATAGAAAAATCAAATAGTCCAGTTTATCTTGCGGTAGAAAAGGGAAAGGAGAAAAATATAATGTCTGAGCTTCTGAATTATGGTCTCGGCGGTAGGGTCAAGTTTATATTGTGGGAATTCAGAATATACTGACCGCTCTATATTCTACCGTTCTATATTCTTATTATTATTTTCTTTCCTTTTTACCTTTTATTTTTTTATTATTATTTTTTTATAATTTTTTCTTTCATTTTTTATCTCTTTCTTTTTTATCTTTCTTTTTTAGAAAAGGAGTTGTTTTCTGAATAAAATATTTGTGATGTTAGATTTGTATGAGATTTTTCCCGACTTAAAGATAGGGTATAGCTGGTTTTTGAAATTTTTTCTTTTACTTGTTGCAGGGACTATAAGTGGTGGTATTATAGGGATTGAGAGAGAACTTCTTGCAAAGCCTGCGGGTTTGAAGACTTTGGTTTTCGTCACCGTAGGTTCAGCTATTTTTTCTTTTTTCTCTATTGAGATTGGTAAAGCTACGGGTGGTGATCCTTTGAGGATAGCCTCTAACATAGCAACGGGGATTGGATTTTTAGGTGCTGGAACGATAATAAGGAGGGGGGAGTGGGTTGAGGGGCTAACGACTGCATCTTTGATATGGTTCTGTGGAGCTCTCGGAGTAATAGTGGGGAGCGGATATTTTTTGCTCGCTATATTCTGCTCAGCTGGTGGCGTTATATTTTTGAAAACTCTTGAATTCTTTGAGGAAAAATTTTTGAGGGAAAAGAGGTGTAAGATTATGAGCATAAGAGCTATTTTTCCTAAGGAAAAAAAAGATGAAATTTTGAATTTTTCAAGGAGTTTTTTTCCAGGTTGTTCAAGGGTTCCTCATAAGATTTTTATTCAGCAGAATGCAGAAGGGGATTTTATTTTTGACTTTGAGGGGTGTGAGAGGCACACGAAAAATATAACTATATTAGGGTCGGCAAGTTTTTATCAAATAAAAAGGTCAAACTCAGGCTGAACATTTTATCCAGTATTATATAAAGGTTGTTCAAAAAATGGAAAAATTATTCTTAAATTGTTAATTTTAGTTCTGTTATTTTTCAACATATGTTGGAAAAAATAAATTATACATATTTTTTGGGGAAAAATGCAAATTGTAAAAAAGGATAAATGAGATAAGTAGAAGAAAAACGAAAGTAAGGAAAGATAAGGAAGATAAAAAGTAATTTTTTTTGACTGGTGGATTATTTACTGAAAAACAAAGAATGAAAAAATGAATTAAGATAAGAAGAAAATGAAACAATTGGAAGTTTATTAGAAGATAAATCTGATATGGGATTTGAAAGAAAAGAAATAATAAGAGAGATTCTCGAGCGAGTAGATATAGTTGAAGTTATATCTGAATATGTTTCTCTGAAAAAAGTCGGAAAAGATTGGTATGGGCTATGTCCGTTTCATCCTGATACTAAACCTTCTATGCGCGTTAGAGAAGATAAGAAAGTTTTCAATTGCTTTGCTTGTGGCACAGGAGGAAATGTTATTGCTTTTATCTCAAAAATAAAAAATCTATCCTTTCAAGATGCTCTGAATTTCCTTGCTGAAAGGTATTATCCAGATTTAGTAGTAGATATAAGCAAAGAAAGTTGGTCTGAAAAGAGGAGAATAATTCAAGCAAATGCGCACATGCTTTTTCTTTTCAGAAAGTTCTTTAAAAGCAAAGAGGGCGAGGCCGCAAGAGAATATCTCAAATTTAGAAAGATAAAAGAAGATATGTGGGATATGTTCGCCCTGGGCTTTGCTCCTCGCGACCCTTTCATTATTCCAAATATGCTCATCAAAGAAGGTTTTGAACCAGATATCTTAACTCTCACTGGAAATATAAGAAAGATCGATAACTCTCTGACGATGATTTTTAGAGGTAAAATAATATTTCCAATTACAAACTCAAAGGGAGAAGTTATAGCTTTTGGGGCAAGAGTGTTGGAGGAAAATTTATCTCCAAAATATATAAATTCCGGTGAGAGTCCAGTNTTCAAGAAGAGAGAAAGTTTCTTCGGGCTAATGCAAGCTCTTGATGAGATAAGGCTGTACGGTAGATGCATAATAACCGAAGGATATTTTGATGTTATAGCACTGCATCAGGAGGGGTTCAAAAACTCTATAAGTTGTCTCGGTACTGCAATTTCTCTATCTCATATTTCTTTCCTGAAAAAGATTGCAACAGATATTATTTTTATGTTTGACGGCGATGATGCCGGTAGGAAGGCTTCACTTCGGAACCTTGAAATTTTTCTCAGAGCCGGAATAATTCCAAAAATTTGTATTCTACCTCAGGGTGAGGACCCAGATTCATTCATATCAAAAGGTGGAGATATAAAGGAGCTTGAGGTTAAAGATGGGATAATTTTTGCAGCAGAAACGCTACTTTTGCCAGCTATACAGAGTAAAGATACTGTTCAATTTGCAAAGGCTATATCAAAGATACAGGAGCTGATTTCTNTGATTTTTTACGATTCTCAAACGCAAGCAGAGATATATATAAGACAGATATGCGAGAAAGTAGGAGTTTCGCCAGCAACTTTTAGGGCTGATATAAAAAGACTATCTAAACCTATTTTTGCAAGAAAAAGAGAATATAGAATCCCAGAGTACGAGCTTGAAATTTTAAGATTTGCGCTCAATAAAGAGGAGTCTCTCAAATACATAAAGGATTATGTTGAATATATAAGTTCGCAGGAAGTAAAGTCTGCTCTAAAAGTGATATATGATGCGGGTGGAAACGCTGAACTTGCTTTATCTCTTGCAAGTGAAGATGAAAGAAAGTTGATGATAGATCTGCTTATTGAGCAAAAAGATTATCCAGATGTAGGTTGGGAAGACATGCTTGAAAGTACTCTTCGAAGGGTTGCGATAGAAAGTATAAGAAGGGAGTTGGCTCATCTCGCAAAGGAAGCTCCGCACGACCCTATCAAGAAGCAAAGATATAATATACTTTTGCGTAAGCTTGCTATATTTGAAGGGGTTAAACCAAAATCTAATAAACTAAAAGGCAGGGAGCAAAGATAAAGGAGCAAAGATAAAAAAGTAGAGATAAAAAAGCAAATGTAAAAAAAAAGAAAAGCAAAGGAAAAAAAAAGCAAGTGTAAAGAGAGCAGATAAAAGGAAAGCAAAGATAGAAAAAGTAAGGAGTAAAGATGGGAATCAATGAGAGGAGAAAATATAGATAGAAATTTATCTTATTCAATTGAATAAAAGGAGGTGTTGTTGGGATGACAAGAAAAATACAAAAAAGTCAATCTAAAATATCAAATTATGTTTCAAAATATTTTTCTTTGCTGAGTTCTTCAAAACTGCTTTCTCCAAAGGAAGAAAGGGAATTATTTCGTAAGAATGAAGAGTATATGATAACTATGCTTTGTGAGCTTATTTCACTTCCAGAAGCGTGGAAAGAAATTGATAGAATTCTTTCTGAAATGGTTGAGACTGCAAATTTCCCTTCTGAATTTTTTGACATAACAAAATCAGATTGGGGAGATATAGAGAAAAAATCTAATAGGAGAAGGAGAGAGGAGCTTGCAGCAAAGATAAAAAATTCTCTTCTGAAATCCGTGAATTACTATAAGGTTTCTCGGGTGTTTGCGAAGGTGGGAAACAGAAAAATGGTAGAAAAAAAATTTGAAAAAATAGCCGAACTTCTTGGTGAAATTGGTGTGACTTTGGAATTCATACACCATATAAAATCTTATATAGTAAATTGGTTTCAAGAAAAAACCAAATATGACCCACTTATTGTTCTGAAAGATGAGGAACTAAAAAATGCAAAGATTGTTATAGATAAAGTCAATGAGATATCAAAGAAAATGAAGGTCGAAACAAATAAGATATATTCAGCAAACCTGAGATTAGCTGTCACAGTTGCTAAAAAATATTACCTACCTAATATAGAATTTCTGGATTTTATACAAGAGGGAAATATAGCTCTCGCTAAGGCAATAGAAAAATTTAATTGGAGGAGAGGTACGAAATTTTCAACTTATGCTGTTCCCTGGNTCAGGCAAGCTATTATGAGAGCTGTTAATGATACCATTCATCCTGTGAGACTGCCCGGACACATAGTCGAAATATTCAACAAAATATCAAGATTTAACAGGAAATTCTTTCAGGAGCACGGTAGAGAACCTGATGTTTATGAGGTTTCAAAGAAACTAAAAATACCTCTTGATAAAGTTGAAATAGTTTTGAAGCTCATAAAAGAACCAGTTTCTGTTGATGGTAGAAATTCAGAATCAGATGACAATTCTAAACCTTTGGATGTAATCCCGGAAGATCTTTTATATTCTGACGATGTGCTTGATAGCCTTGAGAGAAAAGATATATGTAAAATGGTGAGAGCTATAATAAACGAAGCTCTTTCTTCTAAGGAAAGAAAGATAATAGAGATGAGGAAAGGATTTTCTAATGGAAAGGAAGCAACATTAGATGAGGTTAGCGAACAGCTAAATATGACAAAAGAAAGAGTGAGGCAAATAGAGCAGAGAGCTATGCAAAAATTGAAAAAAGTAATGAGAAAGATAAAACCTATAATAGAAGGAAGAATATTGATAAAAAATGGACAAGATTTCAACGGAATTGTTAGAGCTAAAAGGTAAAGAAAATTTTTTCTCCCATATTAAAGAAAATTTTTTCTCCCATATTCTTAAAAAAGTAAATCTCAAAATCTAAATTATTAAATTTTTCCCTATGTATTCCGTTGCTGTCGTCGGTGCAACAGGAGTTGTTGGGAGGGAAATGGTAAAGGTCCTTGAGGAAAGAAAGTTTCCCGTCGGAAAAATTTTTCTTTTTGCATCAGATAAATCAGAAGGGGAAGAAATAGAATTTAATGGAGAAAAAGTAAGAGTTTCAGCTTTAAAGGAAAGTAATGTTCCTAAGGTGGATATTGCTCTTTTTTCCGCTGGTTCAACCGTGAGCGGAATTTTTGCTCCAATTTTTGCTACAAAAGGAGCGGTGGTTATAGACAACTCTTCAAGATGGAGAATGGATGACGAAGTCCCACTCATAGTGCCAGAAGTAAATCCTCACAGAATAAAGGATATAAAAAAGGGAATAATTGCAAACCCAAATTGTTCAACTATACAACTTGTTGTAGCAATGAAACCGATTCATGATAATTTCAAAGTAAAAATAGTTAGGGTTGCAACTTACCAATCTGTTTCTGGTGCAGGTAAGAAGGCTATGGATGAACTAACAAAAGCTTCAATCTCTTTTTTTGATAGGGGGGATGACTTTATTCCGGGGGTTTTCCCAAAAAATATTGCCTTTAATCTTATCCCGCGTATTGGTAAGGTTTATGATGATGGCTTTACAGAGGAAGAAATGAAGATGGTCAAGGAGACAAAAAAAATAATGGAGGCTGATATAAAAGTTAGCGCAACATGTGTTAGGGTCCCAGTTTATGTTTCCCATTCAGAGGCAGTTTTTTTGGAGCTTGAAAAATCTTTTGAAGTTTATCAAGTGGAGGAAGTTCTAAGAAACGCAAAGGGAGTTTGTGTGATGAACAATACGAAAGAAGATATTTATCCAACTCCCGCAGAGGTAAGCGGAAAAGATGATGTTTTTGTTGGTAGGATAAGAAAAACAGAAACAGGAGAACTTGCTATGTGGGTTGTGGCAGATAATTTAAGAAAGGGTGCAGCGCTGAATGCTGTACAAATAGCAGAACTTCTTACGAATAATCAAAGCTGATATCATATTTGTATGTATCTGCTGTTTATCTTAACATATATTTCTCTTACATTCTGATTTTGTTTGTTTATTCTCTTTTTTTGTTTTTTGCTTTTGAGTATATTTTTTATCTTTCAGATAGCCACTTTCTTATTATGTGTAGGACAAGTTCTTTGTTCTCTTTAACTATATCTTTTGCTATTTCTCTTGAATGTTCAATATCAACTTCCGGTACGGGAGGGGGTGCTGCTATTTCTACTTCTGGTATTTGAATTGGTGGTGCCACTTCAATAAATGGAACTTGTATTTCTTCTGG
The DNA here is from genome assembly GCA_000494225.1 of Candidatus Calescibacterium nevadense OTU 1. Classification (GTDB taxonomy): domain Bacteria; phylum Calescibacteriota; class Calescibacteriia; order Calescibacteriales; family Calescibacteriaceae; genus Calescibacterium; species Calescibacterium nevadense. The sequence goes on along the minus strand of AWOA01000013.1, from coordinate 15,258 downwards.
TGGTTTCACTTCTTCTACTGGTGGTGGAGTTACCGGGGGTGGAATTATTTTCTCCTCTTCTTCTGGAACTTTTATCTCTTCTACTATGATTTCTTCCTCTTTTGGCTTTACTTCTTCTGGTGGTGGAGGTGGTTTTATTTCTTCTACTGGTGGCGGTTTTACTTCTTCTGGTGGCGGAGGTGGTTTTATTTCTTCTACTGGTGGCGGTGGTGGAGGAATTTTTATTTCTGGAATTATTACGGGAATTTCTGGTGGTCTTTCTGGTATAGTTATTTCAGGAATTATTGGGGGACTGATTTCTATTGTTGGAGCTTCCGGAGCCTTTATTTCTTCTATTTTTATCTCTATCGGGGGTATAGGTTCAGGGGCAGTAGGTGCTCTTTCATACTTTGGAATAACGACCTCAACTTCCTGTGGTAATCTTCTCTCAAATAATTTTTTAAAGATGAGATATAAAGATATGAAAAATCCTATAGCCGCTATTGCAAGCCATTTATACATACTTGCTCTCTCTTTTGAGGTTTCAGTAAGTTGTAGCATAGCAAGTCTTTCGGCGTATCTTACAGAGCCTTCAAAAGGTACAGAGACAACGGATATTTGATCTCCTCTTTGTGGATTTATCCCAACTGCTGATTCGACAAAACTTCTTATTTTTGCAAGTTCTTCATCTGGCAAGGGTATGAATTTCACATAAGGTTTTCCATTACGCCATTCTATATCGTATTGACCATCCACCATGACTGCTACTGATACTCTTTTTATGTCTCCTACTTCTTCTTCAACATGTTCTACAATTTTTGAGATCTCATAATTTCTTATTCTTTCGTTTCTCTCGTATTCAGATTTTCCGGGTAAAGGTTCTATTCCTATTTCTGGAGGAACATTCTGTCGGGTTCCGGGAGGACCAACTGGGACGGCTCCTACACCTTTGAATCTTTCATCTATTATCTGTTCGCTTCTTACAGCAGTTTCAAGAGGATCATATCTTTCTGAAACTCTTTTTACTTTTGTGTAATCAAGATCAGCATCAACTTTTACTCCGACTTTTCCTGGTCCTATGCTTTTTTCAAGGAGTTCTGTTAGCTTTTCCTCCAGGTTTCTTTCAAATTGCCTTTCAATTTCAAGTTGATTTTGTGTTGCTTCAAGGTTTTGAAAGTTTTCATCTTGCTTTACCGGATGTAGAACTCTACCTCTCTGATCAACAACTGTGACGTTTTCTTTTTTCAGTCCTTCCACTGCGAATGAGACAAGATGAACGATTCCTTTAATTGAGCCCGGGGATATTGTACATCCTGGTGTGATCCATAGCATAACAGAAGCTGTAGGTTCTTTTTGTTCTTCTGTGAATAGTTTCTTTTCGGGGAAGGATATATGAACTCTTGCATTTTCTACGCAGTTTATTTTCGTTATGGTTCTTTCAAGTTCTCCCTGAATAGCCCTTTGATAATTGACTNTCTGCATGAACTCTGTTANACCGAATTTTGGTCTTTCAAACATTTCAAGACCTGCTCGCTCTTGTGGTAATCCTTTTGTTGCGAGTGTATTTCTTATATCTGGTATAAGTTCTTGGGGGACGAATATTGTGTCTGCTGTATCTGATAGTTTGTATGGTACTTTCATTCTTTCAAGTTCATCTATTATTTTTGAGACATCATGAGATTTCAGGTCTGTATATAAAGCTCCCCATTTTATTTCTTGCTTTTTTGATTTTGAGATATTATAAATTGTAATTCCTACTCCAAGTAATAGAAATAGCGAGGCGGCTCCGATAAGTATGGGGAGTGGTACTCTTCTTATGGATTCTGCCAAATTTTTAGCTATGTCTTGTGCTCTCATCCTTTTCTTTTTTTATCTTTTTGAATTCTAAAAATAAATAAAAAAACAAAATTTTAAAATTGCATACGCATTATGTTTTCAAAGGCTTGGACGGCTCTATTTCTTACTTCTAAAAATAATTGAAAGAGTGTGTTTGCTTTTTCCCGAGCTATCATAACATCNTGAATATCTTCAACCTCTCCCAATATCATTTTTGTTGATTTTTCGCGAGCTTCTCTATGCGCTTCTCTTACATTTTTTATCGCATCAGCTAACGATGAGAAAAAGGATTTTTCTTCTGATCTATATAACTCTNTTTTTCCTTCTATTTTATCTGGAGCTCTTGATTGGATCTCATTTACTTTTTCTTGGAATATCTTTTCTGTATCTATTTCTGGAAATTTTATTTCCATATTAGAAATTTTACAATTCTCTTTTGATTTTTTATCTGATAGTTTTTATTTTTCTTGTATTTCATTTTCATTTTCAAATATTATGTTTCTCATAGCTATACCTTGAATAAAGCTTTTCATTTCTGATATTTTTGAGGTTTGACTTTTTTCTGCGTCTAATTTCTTATTGGCATTTTTGATTTCTTCCTCAAATATTATATTGAAGTTTTCTTTTGGAACTTCCTTTACTTTTTCATTAACTGATTTTATCGATTCAGCTAATGAGCTTATTTTCTTCGTGTCCATAGCCTTTTATAAAAATTTAATCGAATTTTTTCTTTTTTCTCTTTTATTTCCTTTCTTTTATTTCCCTTCCTTTTTTCAGAACTCTCCTTTTTTCAGAACTCTCATTCCCTTTATTATGTCCTTCTACCTATTGCGAGAGCAGAGTTTGCTATATCTTTTGTTACATTTATGGCATTAACATTAGCTTCAAAAGATCTCTGAGCTGATATTAAGTTCACCATCTCTTCAATAGGGTTTATGTTTGGATATGCGACATATCCGTATTCATCTGCGTCTGGGTGTCCTGGTTCATATTTTAGCACCGGCGGTCGCGGGTCCTCAACTATTCCTTCAACTTTTACTTCTGCCAGGGTTGAATCAACAGGGATTTTCGTAGGTAGTAATCTTTCTTTTATTCTTTCTCTTATGAAGTCGGGAAGATAGAACATATGAAAAACGAGTGGCCTCAGGTAGATGTTTTTTTCTACCCAAAATTCATCTTTTACTGGTTCTGCTTTGAATATAACTTCCTTTCTAATATAAGGTCCCCCTTCTGGTGTTCTTGTTGTGTGTATGTTTGCGAGATTTGAGGATATTGTGTTTATTCTTATTCTTTCGGCTCGGAGTGCAGAGGATGAGATTTCAAGAGCTTGGAAGAAAGCCTTCATATAAATTTGAAAGCAAATAATATTCCATAGGAAAATTTTTCCTATTATTATTTATTTTTTATTATTATTTATTTTCTAAGTCTGAGTTTTGTTATGACAAATTGGTATCTTTCTGGATTTGTTTGTGAGAGGTAATCAAGCAATTTCTTTCTTTTTGCTATGAGTATAAGTAATCTTCTCTTTGATGAGAAATCGTGTTTATGGGTTTTTAGATGGTCTTCCAAAATTTTTATTCTTTTTGTGAGCAGAGCTATTTGGACCTCTGGTGAGCCAACGTCATTTTCGTGTCTCCCAAAATCTTTTATAATTTCTTTCTTTTCTTCTGGTAGTAGCATATCTATTTTTCCTAATACTTAAAGTAAAGTTTTACTAATTTCCTGTTCTTTTTCTATTTGCCTATTTTTTTTTTACTTTTTTGTTCTTTTATTTTTTATTATTGAATTTTCCTTTCTTTTATTTTCTTTTATTTTTTTGTTTTGTTCTTCTTTTTTTTACTTTTCTCTTTTATTTTTTTGAGGCTGATTCAAATCTTGATGCAACAACTTTCCAATCAATTGCGTTAAAGAAAGCCTCTATATAATCGGCTCTTTTGAGTCCATAATCTATCATGAAAGCGTGTTCAAATACATCCATAATAAGAATGATGGGGCATCCTGCTATGTGTCCTACATCGTGCTCATTTATCCATATGTTAAAAAGTTTTTTTGCTAATGGATCATAATAAAGAACTGCCCAACCTATACCTCTCATAGCTCCGGTTGATTTGAAGTCTTTTTCCCAATTTTCCCAGGAGCCGAAGTCTTCTTGAATTTTCTTGTAGAATGAAGAGTCTTTATCAAGCTCAACTTTATTTTTTGTCATGTTTTCAAAGTAATACTCATGGAGTCTCATGCCATTGAATTCCCATCCGAACCTTCTTTTGAGTTCAGCATACTGGGGTGTTCCTATTTTTCCCTCTTTTATAAGAGCTTGAATTTCTTCTATGAGTTTATTTGAATTTGTGACGTATCCTTGGTATAGAGTGAAGTGGTTTTTGAGGAGCTGATCTGAAAAACCCGGGGTTCCAAGGAGATGGTCAAAGTTTTTTGCCTGATAGATCGCCATTTTTTTTACCTCCTTTTTTAAGTAAATCCTTATCAATATTGTATCAGGAGATTATTTTTCAGAAAAAGCAAGATGTTTTCGGATGAAAAAAAGTTTTAGGATGAAAAAGGTATTCGGATAGATTGAAAAAAGGTTCAATTTGTTGTTAGATCATTTTTGAGAAGGGTAAGAAAGTTCAGATTAAATTTTTAAATAAAGTGATGTTAAATAAAGTGCCAAGAGAAATTTTGTTTTATTTTTATGAGTCAGAGTAAAAAAAAGTAAATAAATAGGGTTAGTTTGTAGTAGGGGGGGGAATAAAAAGGAGGATGGGGTTTTTGCGGTAAAAGAGGGGTAAAAGGTATGATTAAAGAAGGGATAATAATTAAAGAAGGGATAATAATTGAGGGTCCTTTTTGGCCGGAGCCTGTAGAAGTGAAGAAAGTTGAAGAGTCCGATCATGATATTCGCATCGTAGGTGCGACCATTCATTCTAATGAAGCCATAGACCAGGTGATACCAAAAGAAGAGGTTAGGAAGTTGAATATAAAGAGATCTGATTTAGACTTTACTGGTAATGGTTCTTTTGCGTTTTTAGCCCTTGAGGCAATTCGTTTTCGGTTCGCATCACTTTTTGACCCACTTTTGGCTATGAATATATCAAAAGTAGACCCTTTACCTTTCCAGATAGAAGCAGTGTATGGTTATATTTTAAAACTTCCTCGTATAAGATTTCTCATTGCAGATGATCCCGGAGCCGGTAAAACCATTATGGCGGGACTTATCATAAAAGAGTTGAAATTGAGAGGTATTGCAAATCGCATTTTAATAGTTGTTCCAGGACATCTTAAAGACCAGTGGAAAAGAGAAATGAAGGAGAAATTTCAAGAAACATTTTTTGTAATTGATAGAAGCATAATAGATAGTTTATATGGTGAAAATCCTTGGGAAAGGGAAAACCAGGTTATTACCTCTATTGACTTTGCAAAACAGGAAGATATTTTAACATCTTTGAGTAATGTTCACTGGGACTTGGTTATAGTAGATGAGGCTCACAAAATGGCTGCTTATAAATATGGAGAAAAATTATCAAAAACTGAGCGATATAAGTTAGGCGAAATCCTTTCAAAAAATTCTGACCATTTGGTTTTTCTTACTGCAACACCCCATAAAGGCGATCCCGAAAACTTCAGATTGTTTCTTGATCTATTACGGCCCGGATTTTTCGCTACCTCAGAATTAATTAATGAATCTTTGAAGAACAAAGACAATCCTCTTTTTATAAGAAGATTAAAGGAAGATTTAAAAGATTTTGAAGGGAAACCAATTTTCACAAACCGATATCCCAAAACCATAAAATTTAAATTATCTGAGGAAGAGAAAGAACTTTACAATGAGCTCTCAAAATATGTTATCTCACAGTATAACAAAGCTTTAAAGATGGACAAAAAAAGGAACATCGCGTTTGCGCTTCTGATTTTACAAAGGAGAATGGCTTCAAGCACTTACGCTCTTTTGAAATCACTTGAAAGAAGAAAAGAAAAACTTCAAGATTTGCTCGAAAGATCTGAATCCCTAAAAGATAAAGATGTTTTAACCTTTGATGTTGAGGAAGTTGAGGATCTTGACGAGAAAGAAAGATGGGAACAGGAAAGTAAATGGGAGACATTAAGCGTTGCGGAAAACAAAGAAGAACTGGAAAAAGAAATTAACATTATTGACAAGCTTATAGAAAAAGCAAAAGAAATAATAAATGGAGAGCATGAAATAAAACTAAAAGAATTAAAAAAAGCAATAGAGGAAGGTTTCAAGAAAATAAAAGAATTTGGCGGAAATGAGAAAATTTTGATTTTCACCGAATCAAAAGATACGCTGGATCATTTGGTCAAAAAAATAAAATTGTGGGGATATTCTGTTAACTTCATCCACGGCGGTATGTCCTTAGATGACAGGATTGAAGCTGAAAAGATTTTCAGAGACGAAAAACAAATCATGGTGGCCACAGATGCCGCTGGTGAAGGGATAAATCTTCAGTTTTGTCATCTTATGATTAACTACGATATACCTTGGAGCCCCACTCGGCTTGAACAAAGAATGGGAAGAATTCACAGATACGGACAACAAAAAGATGTTTATATATTTAACCTTGTTGCAGAGGATACAAGAGAAGGTATGGTTTTAGCCAAGATTTTAGATAAACTTGAAGAAATTAGACGTACTATTGGAACTGATAAGGTCTTTGATGTTATTGGAGATGTCTTTTACGGAAAAAATCTTTATCAGCTAATTTTAGAAGCTGTAGCCAACGCAAGAAGTATGGATGAAATAATAAAAGAACTTGATATCAAAGTAGATCAAGAATATATTGAAAAAATCAAAGATGCTTTGGGGGAAAGTTTGGCCACAAGAAACATTGACTATACCAGAATAAGGGAAATGGCTGAAAAGGCAAAAGAATATAAACTAATTCCTGAATATGTTGAAGAATTCTTTAAAAAAGCGATGGAAAAAGTGAATGGAAAATTCAGAATCAGAAAAGATGGTTTTATCGCTATAGAGTCAGTTCCCTATGACATAAGAAAAATCGCCGATGATTTTAATTTTAAAATGCGATATGGGAGCATCTTGAAATCTTATCCAAAGGTGACTTTTGACAAAGACATCGCATTTAAAAATCCTGATGCTGAGTTCATCTCCTTTGGTCATCCATTACTTGAAGCATTGATTGATTGGATAATTAAAAACTACTTCGAAGAACTACAAAAAGGCGCAGTTTTTGAAGACCCATCCGGAAAATATAACGGAATTATATGGTTTCTTGAAGGAGAAGTAAAAGACGGAAATGGGAAAACCGCTGGTAAAAAACTTATAGCGATCTATGACGATGGTAAAAATCTAAAAGAAGTCAATCCAGCAATTCTATGGGATCTTGTCCCTGTTGATGACACTGCAATTTCTAACCCCCAACACATAATCCCAGATAAAAACAAACCATTGAAATATTCAAAAAACATTCTTGAAAATTATAGAAAAGATTTATTAAAAGAGAGGGAAAGGCAAGCAGAAATAAAAAGAAAATATGGGATCAAATCTTTGGAGTATCAGATAAACCAACTTGATCTAGAACTCATTGAACTCTATGAAAGAGAAGAAAAGGGTGAAAAAGTGGATATCGTCATAAGAAACAAAAAAGATAGAAAAAAACAATATGAAGAAAATTTAGAGAAATTGAAAGAGGAAATAGAAAGGGAGAAGAGTTTGCTATCATCTACGCCAAAACTCCTTGGTGCAATCTTTGTTAAACCAATGAGTTCAAAAGAAATGGCAAGTGATGAGGAAGTTGAAAAAATTGGGATGAGAGTAGCTATGGAATACGAGAGAAATCAGGGACGGCATCCGGAAGATGTTTCAAAAGAAAATCTTGGCTTTGACATCCGCTCAAAAGGTAAAAATGAAATAAGATACATTGAAGTCAAAGCAAGAAAAGATGAAGGACAAATAGAATTAACTCAAAATGAATGGTTTAAAGCAAAAAGATTTAAAGAAAAGTATTGGCTTTATGTAGTAGCAAATGCCACCTCCAATCCGACACTTTACATTATAAATAATCCAGCAGAAAATTTAGAAGCCAAAGAAAAAATTGAAATCGTGAGATTTATAATTAAACCAGAAGAATGGAAAAATAAAGGAGTAAAAGTATGAAAAAAAGCTACATTGAAGTGAGCTTTCCTGTTAAAGAAGTAAGCACTGAGTCCGCAAGGGAAAAGAACATAAGACACGGACATATCTCCACACTTCATATATGGTGGGCGAGAAGACCGCTTTCAAGTTCAAGGACTACTTCTTATGCTGCTTTAATACCAGCACCAGAGAACGATTTAGAATGGGATAAAAAAAGACAATTCATAATAGAACTTTCAAAATGGGAGAATTCTCTAAATCCAGCAACTATTGAAAAGGCAAGAAAGGATATTTTAGAAGCAAATGGTGGGAAGCCGTTAAGAGTATTGGACCCATTTGCAGGCGGTGGCTCAATTCCTTTGGAGTGCTTGAGGCTCGGTTTAGAAGCACACGCGGTAGAATACAATCCTGTTGCAGTTTTAATTCTAAAATGCACCCTTGAATATCCACAAAAATATGGAAAGCCAGGAGAGATAGGGTTTGAGGTTGAAGATTTTGGAAGGAAAGTCAAAGGAAAGAAAAAGGTTCAGAACTTACTTTTGGAGGATGTGAAAAAATGGGGGAATTGGGTTTTAGAAGAGGCAAAGAAGGAAATAGGGCGTTTTTATCCAGAAGATAAAGATGGCTCAATTCCTGTAGGCTATATTTGGGCAAGGACAATTCCCTGCCAGAATCCNTCCTGCAATGCCGAGATTCNTTTGATGCGCCAATTCTGGCTCGCAAAAAAAGATANTANAAAAATTGCCTTAAAGCCGTTTGTAAAGGATGGTAAAGTTGAGTTTGAGATAGTGGGACNGGATAAACCCTTTCCAAAAGATTTTGACCCTGAAAAAGGAACAGTATCAAGGGCAATAGCTCAATGTTTAGTTTGTGGCTCAACCGTTGATGACGACACGGTAAGAAGGCTATTTCAAGAAGGAAAAGCGGGACAGAGGATGGTTGCGGTTGTTTTACACCATCCAAAAATGCAAGGAAAAACTTACAGACTTGCAACTGAAAAGGATGTGGAAATTTTCAAATTAGCAGAGGAATATCTTGAAGAGAAGAGGACAAAACTTATGGAAGATTGGGGAATTGACCCTGTGCCGGATGAGGAAACCCCAGAAGGAAAAGGAAGAGGAGCAGAACGAGCTTTTTCAGTTAGGAATTATGCTCTTAATACCTGGGGCGATCTTTTCAACTCCCGTCAAAAGCTTGCTCTTATTACTTTTACAGAAAAAGTCCGTCTTGCATATGAGAAAATGATTGAGGAAGGTTACGATAAGGAGTATGCAAAGGCTGTGGTGAGTTATTTGGGGTTGGGAGTTGATAGGTTGGCTACATATTTGGTTGTATTAACAAGATGGAGACCGGATGTTCTTTCTTTTGAAAGAGCATTTGATAGGCAGGCTATGCCGATGGTATGGGACTATGGAGAGGTAAGTCCTTTTAGCGAAGCGAGAGGGTGTTGGGATGTGGAAGCCATATTGCAAGTTCTCTCCTATCTAACCCAAATCCCCCCGGTGGAGATTGGGGCAAAAGTGAAAAAGCTACTTATCTCCCAAGTCTTACAGGCTTCAGCCACGGAGCTTCCCTATCCCGATAACTACTTTGATGCAGTTTTTACTGATCCGCCTTATTATGATAATGTGCCCTACTCCTATCTTTCGGATTTTTTCTACGTTTGGCTAAAACGCTCGGTTGGGGATTTATACCCTGAATTGTTTTCNACGCCTCTAACACCTAAATCAAAAGAAATAGTGGCTTATTCTCATAAGGAGGGAGGATTTGAAGCGGGGAAAAGATACTTTGAAGATATGCTTAAAAAGGCATTTCAAGAAATTCATCGCGTGTTAAAACCAGATGGAGTTGCAGTAATTGTTTATACCCATAAATCGACCTCTGGTTGGGAAACCTTAATAAACTCCCTTTTAGACTCTGGGCTTGTTGTAACTGCCTCTTGGCCCATTGATACAGAGATGAAAACAAGGCTTAGGGCTCAAGAATCCTCAGCTCTTGCCTCTTCCATCTACATTGTTTGTAGAAAAATGGAAAGAAAAGAAATAGGATGGTTCAATGAAGTAAAGGAAGAGATAAAAAAATATATTTATCAAAAACTTGAGCGACTATGGCAGGAAGGTATCTCTGGGGCGGACTTCTTTATTGCAGGAATTGGCTCTGCAATTGAGATATTTGGAAAATATGAGAAGGTTATGAATTATGAAGGGAACATAATAAGAGCAGATAAGCTCCTTGAATTTGTCAGGGAAGTTGTCACTGATTATGCAGTTCGGCAGATTTTACATAATGGCATTGCAGGTGAGATTTCCTCACTTACAAGATTTTATCTACTTTGGAGATGGACATTTGGCGAAGCAAAAGTTGAATTTGATGAAGCAAGAAAGCTTGCACAAAGCACAGGAATAGATTTAGCAAAAGAATGGAACAAAGGATTTATAAAAAAAGACAAAGAATTCATAAGAGTTTTAGGACCCCATGAAAGAAACATTAAAGACCTTGAAGGGTCAAATGAGTTAATTGATACCCTTCATTATGTGCTATTACTATGGAAGGATGGAAGGAAAGAAGAGATGAAAGGAGTTCTCAGAGAAAGTGGTTTTGGTGATAAGGACACATTTTACAGAGTGGCACAGGCAATATCTGAAACATTGCCCATTGATAGCAAAGAGAAAAAACTTCTTGATGGTTTTCTCGCCGGTAAAGAAAGGTTGATAGATGAAATAAAAAAAGAGGGAAAATTATTTTAAATGAGTTTGCAGAGAAAAAACACTTGAAGAACAAAAGGAGGGAGAGCGATGAAGCCATTTTCAACAATTGCTATACCTCATAGTGATATCCTTGAAGGACGGCTTACTATGGATGTTTTCGCAGCTGACCTTTGGCAGGTTTTCAAAGGCGAAGCACCAGAGGAATATCAAAATCCAGATATTTTTTTCAGAAAAACTTTTCTTACTGCGGGAATTAAAAATCTTCTTGATATTGTCAAGAAGCGACTTGATGGGAAAGGTGGCGACTCCGTTATTCAATTGCAAACTCCCTTCGGCGGTGGGAAAACTCACTCTCTAATTGCTCTATACCATAAGGCGAAAGAATGGAAAGTAAATGTAGTTGTCATTGATGGGACAGCACTTGATGCANAGGAGANAACACTTTGGGGTGAGATAGAAATGCAACTGACGGGTAAGATAAATTTGCTTTCAGGACTGACCTCACCCGGAAGGGAAAAGCTAAAAAATATTTTAGAAAATAATCAACCCCTTCTGATTCTTATGGACGAGGTTTTGCAATACACCACTAAATCGGCAGGGANAGAAGTTGGTTCTTCAAATCTTGCCTCCCAGACCCTTGCATTTATGCAGGAACTCACGGAAACTGTGTCAATTCTCCCAAGAGCGGTTTTGGTATTGACATTACCTTCAAGTGTGCTTGAACACTATGATGAAAACGCAGAAAAACTTTTTCAGCAATTACAAAAAGTTGTAGGAAGGATGGAGAAGGTTTTCACACCGGTTCAAGATGAAGAGGTGGCGCAGGTTATCAGGAGAAGGCTTTTCAGCCAAATTGATGAGAAATCCGCAAGCGAGATCATAGAGAAATTTTTAGATTATGCTGAAAAGGAAAAGATTCTTCCCGAAGGCTTAGAAAAAGCAAGTTATCGTGAGAAGTTCATAAAAAGCTTTCCCTTCCAGCCAGAGGTAATTGATGTTCTATACAAAAGATGGGGATCATTTCCGACATTTCAGAGGACAAGAGGGGTTTTGCGACTGCTCGCTCTTGTCGTTCATTCGCTTAAAGATTCAAAAATACCATTTATTAGACTTGGAGATTTTGATTTAAAAAATGAAGAGATAAGAAGGGAGCTTATAAAGCATATCGGACAGGAGTATGACAGCGTAATAGCATCTGATATCGCATCACCCGATTCAGGTGCAAAGAAAGTTGATAGTTTTCTCGGTTCTGCTTATTCGCCATATTCTTTTGGGACTAAGGTTGCCACTGCAATTTTTATGTATTCTTTTTCTGGTGGTCCGGAAAGGGGGGCAAGTGTAAATGAATTAAAATTATCTTGTGCAGACCCTAATGAGGCAAGTAGTATAATCGTTGAAACGATAGATAAATTAAAGGAAACTCTTTTTTATCTATCCGATGACGGATTATTTTTCACAAATCAACCAAATCTTAATCGCATACTCTTGAGTAAAATGGAAACAATAGATGATAAGAGGTTAGAAGAAGAGGAAGAAAGATTATTAAAAGCTTCTCTTGATAAAAGTAATGTTTTTGATATTTACTTTTGGCCAAAAAATACGAAAGATGTCCCTGATAACTCTAAGTTGAAGCTTGTTGTTCTGAGGCAAGCAGATAACATTAAAAACTTTATTGAAAATTGCGGAGATAAACCAAGAGTTTATCGTAATACTCTCATTTTCTTATGTCCATCGGAGTCAGAAAGAGTAAGATTTGAGCAATTCTTGAAGAGAAAAATTGCCTGGGAAAGTATAAAAAATGACGAAAAGTTAAAACTTACAGATGAACAGAAAAAAAGGTTAGATAATGAGATAGAAAAGAACAAAAAGTTAAGTAAAGAAATAATAAGAAATCTTTATCGCCTTATCTTTTTACCAGCAAAAGATAATTTTAAAGAGGTTAATTTAGGGATTGGCACTTATGGGGTTGAGAAATCCATAGATAAAGAGATATATGAAAAGCTCAAAAGTGAAGGTGAAATTCTTGAAAAGCTAAGTCCGCTATCAATTAAAGAAAAATATCTTAAAGATAAAGATTATGTTGAAACAAAGAAAATTTTTGAGTCATTTTATAGGACACCGGGGGAGCTGAGAGTTATCTCCGCTGAAGTTTTCAAAAATTCAATCAGAGAGGGAGTAAAGCGTGGGATTTTTGGCCTTGGGATATTAGACAATGATAAACCTACTTGTAATTTCTTCAAAGAAGATTGTTCTCCAAATTTAGTAGAAGGGGAGGTAATAATTAAAGCAGAATTGTGTCAGGTTCTTGATTCCACAGAATTAGTTGAAAAGGAAGAAATTGAACCATCAGGGGAAGCGAGAAAAAGAATTGGAGTTCCAAGTTCAGAGAAAGAGGAAGAATTAAAAAGTGAAGTTCCCTCAAGGGAAAAATTTTCAAAAATTAAATTAAGGTTAGCTTTTCCTTTGGGAAAATTCTCTGATTTTACTGAAGTAGTCACGCGTTTGAGAAAGAAATTTAAATTTAATCAAGGGAATGTAAAAGCTGAACTTTTACTCCAAGATGGGGAAATTACAAAGTCAGATTATGAAGATAAGATTAAAGAAGAAATAATTCAGAGAGGAATTACTATTGAAGATGAAGATTTGATGAAAGATAGCTAATACAATATTCAGAAAGTTGCCGAACCGGTTGTTTAATTAAGCGGTTGAGCCGCCGTCTATTGTGAATACCGCTCCGGTTATGTAGCTTGCTTTATCTGATGCAAGAAAAAGAATAAGTTCGGCTACTTCCTCTGGTTCTCCAACTCTTCCCAAAGGTATTCTCAAAAGCGGGTTTTCAGATCCTCCATCTGATTCAAACATATCTACAAGAACCTTTGAAAATTTTGTCCTTATAATTCCGGGAGCAACTGCATTTACTCTTATTCCGAAACCCGCAAGTTCAACGGCCATGGTTTTTGTCATAGAAATAAGTCCAGCTTTGGCTATTGCGTAAACCCCCAATCCAGGTGTTGCCCGAAGTCCGGCTACGGATGCCACATTTATTATGCATCCTTTTATNTTATTTTCTATCATTCTTTTTGCTACCTCTCTTGATGCTACAAAGTTTCCTGTTAAGCTCACACTTATTATTTTCTCCCAAAGGTCATCTTGTGTTTCGTGAATAGGTAGTATAGTGGGATTTGTTGCGGAGTTATTTACAAGAATATCTATTTTGCCGAACCTTTTCCAGCAGGTCTCAACCGCATTCTTCACATCTTGCGGATTCCCACTGTGAGCTGGACAGAAATCAACCTCATAATTTTCTCCAATTTTTAAACCTTTTTTCCCCAGTTCGTTTTTTATTTCTTCAATGGCTGCTTTCAGGTTTTCTTCTTTTCGTGATGTCAAAAAAACTTTGGCTCCGTTTTCACAAAACTTTTTCGCGGCTGCTAAACCTATCCCCCGGGAAGCTGCTGTGATCATTACTACTTTTCCATCAAACATTTTTTTACCTCCTTCTGCAATAAATTTAGTATAAAAAAATATCTCTTGTTTGAATTTTTACGGTATTGTTAAATAATAAAATCATTAGAGTTATCTGTGCCTTTTGTAGAACTTTCTTTATAGCATACTTTTTATCAATTTTTTGTAAAGATTTAGAGTTTNTCAATCTGTTCCACCATTTGTGATTTTTCGTGTTTAATGTTACTATATTTTCTGATGTTCAATCCATTTGCTCTTTGCATTAATCTATCTAAAATCTAAAATATCGCCGTGGCTAATTTCCATTATAAGGGTTAGGGAAGATTATGATTATATTGATATTATATTTAGGATTATATTAGTAGAATTTCTACCTATAAATCATATAAATCNGATTAAGCAACCTATTGGCCAGATCGGGGTTAAGCCTTTTGAGTATTTTGTATTGTTCTAAGGATAAGTCCATCTCATTTAAAATGAGATAAATAAGCCCAAGGTTATAATGAGCCTCTGCATCATCAGGATTAATCTTTATTGCCTGCTTGTATGCCTCTATTGCCTCTTCATACATGCCTAACTTAGCGTAGGCAAGCCCAAGATTATAATGGGCATTTGCATAATCAGGATTAATCTTTATTGCCTGATTGTATGCCTCTATTGCCTCTACATACATGCCTAACTTAGCATATACAGAACCAAGATTATTATAAGCCTCCGCATAATCAGGATTAATTCTTATTGCCTCCTTGAATGCTCCTATTGCCTCTTCATACATTTCTAACTTAGCATATGCAATGCCGAGATTATAATGAGCCTCTGCATAATCAGGATTAATTCTTATTGCCTCNTTNAATTCTTCCATTGCCTCCTCATACGCGCCTAACAGTTTGGAATACGCGAGCCCAAGGTTATAATGAGCCTCTGCATAATCAGGATTAATTCTTATTGCCTCCTTGAATTCTTCCATTGCCTCTTCATACATGCCTAATTCCTCATATGCAAGTCCAAGGTTATAGTGAGCCTCTGCGAAATCAGGTTTAATCTTTATTGCCTGCTTGAGTGCTTCTATTGATTCTTCATACATTTCTAATTTAGCATATGCGAGTCCGAGGTTATAATGAGCCTCTGCGAAATTGGGTTTAATCTTTATTACCCGCTTGA
>AWOA01000012.1 GCA_000494225.1 Candidatus Calescibacterium nevadense OTU 1 | reverse complement strand
CTGTCGCTCATAAGAAAGTGAGGGAAAAATCTTGAAATATGGAATGGTATTTCCGGGCTTATATTAGCTACAAAATCTGTTATTTTTTCAAAATCTTCTTCGGTGTCGTTTATTCCTGTTATTACAAGGTATGTAAGTTCAATGAAGGGTTTTCCTTTGGTTTTGAATAACTCCCATGCTCTTTTTATTGTTGTGAGGACAGGTTTAAAATGAGCATCGCTTATTTCTTTGTAATACTCTTCTTTTGCGAATTTGAAATCTATGTTCATAGCATCAACATAGTCGGAAAGTTCTTCAAGAGGTTTGGCGCTTATATATCCGTTTGTTACCATAACAACTTTCATATCAGGGGCGATATCTTTTAAGATTTTTGCTGTATCTATTATGTATTCAAACCATATTGTAGGTTCGTTGTAGGTGAAGGCTATTCCAATGTTTTTTTTGGTTTTGAGTTTTACTGCAAGGGAAGATAGATCTTCTGGTGAGACATAAGATACATTTGCAAGGCCTTCAACAAGTTCCCAATTTTGGCAAAATTTACAGGAAAAGTTGCATCCGACGGAGCCGACAGAGAGAATTTTATATGTTGGATAAAAATGAAAGAGAGGTTTTTTTTCTATTGGGTCAAGATGAATTGCTGCGATTTTCCCATAGGATGCGGCCCAAAGTTTTCCTCCTCTATTTATTCTAACTAAACACTTCCCTTCTTCACCNTCTTTTATCTCGCATCCCTGCGGGCATAGAACGCACTTTACAATATCTCCTTTTTTTATGTAGTATTTTGCCTCTTTTTCTCCACGCTCCTTTATTGGAAATACATCTTTATATAATCCAAGCGACATAAATTTTTTTCTTCTATTCTATTTTTTTAATCTTATCTTTATAATTTAGTTATTTTTTATCTTTGAACTTTTTTTTGTAGGAGATTTAAGTTTTCCGTTTTTTCTTTTTTTGACTAAAAGTGAATATTTTTCTTGATAAATTATGTTATGTTCAAGTCCGTAGTGAGCAGAGATTGTTCCAAAAGTAAGTCCTGTGCTCATACATAAGCATGACATTGTATAAATTTATTTTTGTTCTGAACCTGAACATTGCTCCGGCTGGGTAAGGTCCTACTAATTTAGATATAACCTTTGTGGNAAAGAGTATTGGTAGTATCACGATTTGAGTCAGTATAGCTTTGAGATTTGCAAGGATACCAGCTTTGAGGAAATAAAATGCTGTTAGTATTGCAATAAAGGANTGTGATATTTATTTTTGTAATAAAGGATTGTGATATTTATTTTTTTGTAAAAAGTGGTTCCAGTGCTATCAATTCTGGAAACTTTTGCCATTTCTATTATCCCTTTTGTTAAAGCTTTTTTTACTCCGTCAGAACCATCATATCCTATGAGAATCTTTTGAACATTTTTTAGATTTTTTATTGCTAAAAAATTATTTTTCTGTAAGACAAAAAACAAAATCTTTTGCCTAAATTTTTCTTTGTTTATTTTGTATTATGGAATTAGGTGAAAATTTTTTATCAAGCAAAAGAGCTTTTTCTCTTCTTGAATTAATAATAGTTCTTATTATAATTTCTGTTTTAGCATCTCTTGCTGTTCCGCAGTATAGAAAATTTGTATATAAATCAAAGACAGCGGAGGTGAAAACTATCTTGCCATCTATTTTGCATCTTGAAGAGATAAGGGAAACCGAGAAAGGAAAATATATAACGTGCGGGTGGTATCCTGGTTTGGGCGGGAAGGATAAAAAAATTTGGAGCGATGAAAATTGCTTTTCTCAACAACTCAATTTCAACACAAAAGGAGGAACATACTGTGATTATTCAGTAGCTCAGGGGGACTTTTCCTCTTCTCCACAAACTGCTTCTCCCTCAGATGGATTAGAAGTTGAACCGACTGCTGGAGTTGATATAACTATTTTGGCAAGGTGTGATTTAGATGGTGATGGCAAATTTTCTTACTATGTCGTTACAGACGAAAACTCAGAAGTAAAGGGACCTTTTGGCGATGACTTTTGATTTTTTNCATTGGCTTGATTTTTTTCATTGGCTTAATTTTTAGTTTGGTTTTTTTATTTTTTCTATTTGTATTCTTTTGTTTCCTGTTCAAATTTTTTTGCTTTTTGCTTTATCTTTTTTGCTTTATTTTTTTTACTTTTTGATTATTCCTTTTTCTTTCAGTTTTTCTATAACATCGTAAGGAGTTTTTGCTCTGATTATTTTTTTCTTTGGGAAAGATTTTAGTTCTTTTTCTGAGCTTTTTGACCAAAATCCCCATTCTGCGAGGATAAAATGGGCTCCGATATTTGATGCAAATATGAGGTCATTTATACCATCACCCAGAACAAATATTGGTTCTTTTACTGAGAATACACTTTTTATTATTTCAAAGAGTTTTGAATTTGGCTTCTTGACATCGAATGTATCACCACAAACTATGAGGTCAAAAATTTGGGTTATTCCCATCTGTGATAGCAAAATTGATGTAAGGTGCTGGCTTTTATTTGTCAGAAGTATTATTTTCCAATCTGATTTTTTCAGTGTGAAAATCAATTCAATATTTCCCTGATAAATATAAGTTTTTTTTGTTATGTTTTTTCTGTAGTTTGAGAGGAAATCTTTCAGCACTTTTTCTAATTCTTCGGTTCTTCCAAATTGATTTAATGTTTTTTCTATAAGAGGTCTTACACCATTTCCTATGTATGAGAGTGTTGTTTGAAAATCTATTTCTCCTATTTTGAATTTTTTCAAGGTTGAATTCAAAGAGAAAAAAATATCTTCTGCTGTATCAAGTAGGGTTCCATCAAGATCAAAAAATAAGGTTGGCATTTTCAGAAATTTGTTTATTAGCCTTCTTCTTCTTTTTTTTAATTTCTTTAATTTCTTTATTGATCGGTTTTTTCTATTATTCTCCTGCGATTACCCATACTACATTATATTGATGAAAGGGGGTCCAAGCATTAGCGACTCCTCTTCTTAGAGATTTTCTTATATCCATTTTATCGCCAACGAGTCTTTTTACTATTTCTATCATTCTGATAAGGCCNGTCGCTCCTGGGGGATTTCCGCAAAGTGCGCCACCGGAGGCGTTCACAGGTAATTTACCTTCTTTCAGAAGGGAGCCATCGTGTATAGGTTTTACAAGTCTTTTCTCTGCAATGAGTTCAAGAGCCTCAATTGACATAAGCTCTATATGAGGAAAACACTCCATTATTTCTGCAAAATCAACCTCTCTTTTTGGATTTTTTATTCCAGAGTTTTTATAAGCTCTCCTTGCTGCATATCTTAGAGAATTAATATGGGCTATATCTTCATAACCTGGGTAGTATGGACCTATATTTGTACCGAACCCATCTACCCAAGCTCTTCTTTGCTTTGTTTTAACTATATCTCCTCTTGCGAAAATTATAGCAGCTGCTCCGTCTGTCCTTGGGGGCATCATAAGTTTTCTTATNGGCTCTACTACATATTGAGAGGAAAGAATTTCATCTAAAATAACTTTTTCTCTTATGTGTGCTTCTTCGTTGTCAAAGCCATTTCTCCTGTTTTTTATGACTATTATCCCAAGTTCTTCTTCACCTATTCCGAGTCTATCCATAAAAGCTTTTGCCTGTAAAGCTGTAAAGTTTATCCAGTCCAATCCTGTTTTTTCAAGATAATTCGCTTTTGTGTATAGGTTTGAAAAGGTTCTCATGTTTATTTCTGATGATTTCCCATATCCGACCACAAGGGCTATTTTGCTTTCACCACTCATTATCCTTGTTACTGCGTATATTGCTCCGAAAGCACCATCTATATTCCTCAAGAAAGTATGGCTTTGTGGTTTTAAACCTGATTTTTCCAAAAAGCCTGATATCTTTGTAGATGAAAATGCACTTTCAACTACATAGTCTATTTCCTTTGGATCTATTTCTGCATATTTTATCGCCTTTTGTGCAGCTTCAACCGCCAAATCAACGTCAGAAAGAGGGGACNTCTCCTCTTGCCTTGATATACCTATTCCTATTATTCCTACTCGCAACATAAAAATCTTTAAGCTAATTCTTTTNTTAAATTTTTCAAATTTTACATTTTGATTTATTTTTGTGATTTTCTATATAATATAATCTACCTTATTTCAAATTTGAGCTGATATGAGCTTTTCACTTTTGCATCTTTTATTTTCGATTCGTTGAGGTTGCACTCCGAAAGATTTGTAAAGTAGTGTAAATACACTCTCTGGTACAAATCATAATTAAAATAATCAGAGCTTTCAGAACAATATACATCTGCTACATATATAGGATCTCCGACTACAAATACTTCAANAGTGTATTTCCCGATAGAGGTCAAGTTTGCTTGAAAGTCATTTATCTTTGTTCCACCATAAGTTGTATCTATTTTGTANATAAGTTTTTCTTTTAGNCCTGTTGGGTTAGTGAATTGTANAATAAGATATATGTCGTAAGGAGCGCTATCAAAAGTTATGATGTGTAAATTTATGTTTGCTGTACCTATATATACTCTTTCAGATGGATTTTGTCCGAGATCATCGGAAGCCTCAACATAAATTGAAGGTGCTTGTATGTAGGAGTAAATGCGTGCTATATGTTGAACCGCTCTTTTNCCCTTTTTATCTTGTGCTATTGCTGTTATTATAAAAGTTCCGTTTTTCTCGTATTTGTGAGATGCTCTGAATATATATTTTGAACCTGTTCTGCTTATGCTGTTTTGAGGATCGATTTTCTGAGCTCCTCCGTCTCCCCAATCAACTATGATATAATCTAATTCATCCNCATCGCTATCAATTATTCCTATTATTATCTGTACAGTAAATGGAGCTATTCCTACCGCTTCATCTGAACCTTTAAACACTTCTTTTTCGGGTTCTAATATTTTTTCTACTGAGCCGAAAATGTTTGGTGGGAAATTTTCTGGATTTGATCCACCTGCAAAAACACTTATTTTCAGGCTGACAAAATTTGACAACGGATAAGGTGCAAATTTATTGTCATCTAAAACCAAAAGAGATAAAGTGTAATCTCCTTCTTTTATATACCTATGCTGTCCAATGCAATCNCCTTTCTCTTCAATATTCCCGTCTCCCCAGTCTATTATTACCTTGCTTATTCCATGAGTATCTTGGCATAAGGCTTTGAAATATACGATATCTCCGGGGGAAAAATTTGATGTTCTTTCTGTGAAGAGCTCATCTTTTGCTACTATCACGTCTCCTATTGAGGGTTTGTCATTTACTATTATTGTGGTTTTTGCATATGCGGCGCCAGATTCATCAGAACCTACGACCTGAACCTCAAAAGCTCCCAATCTCTCGTATGTTTTTGTTAAGGAAACTTTATCTGATTTTATTTTACTTGTGATATCTTCTTGAACGGAATCTCCGTAGTCTATTATAAGCTTTTTGATTTGACCACGAGATGGAATAGCANATATTTGAAAAGATACGGTTAGAGGAAACTCTCCATAAGTTTCTGATGGAGAGAGTAAAATAATTGGTCCGGCTGTTGGTGGTAACTTATTAAGATCTGTACAAAATGTAAAAGTAGATGAAAAGTATAANGAAAGAAGAAAAAAGAATAGAAATTTTTTTATATTCTGGTTCATGCTTGAAATTTAATAATTATTTTTTAGATTTTTTGAAATTTTTGCCATGTGTATTGCATTTAATCCCCACTCGTACCCTTTATTCCCAGATTTTCCTCCGGCTCTATCAATAGCCTGATTTATATTTTCTACCGTCAGAACTCCAAAAATTATTGGTATTTCTGTTTCTAACATAGCCTGCATGGTTCCTTCTTGAACTCCCTTTGCTACGAAATCAAAGTGGTATGTTTCCCCTTTTATAATACAGCCTAAAATCAAAATTGAATCATATTTTTTTGTTTTTGCCAAAAGCTTTGCAGTTATGGGTAATTCAAATGACCCTGGAACCCATATCACATCGTAGTTTATCTTGTTTTCTTCCAATGCCCTTTTTGCTCCATCAAGTAATCTTGAAGTTATAAATTCATTAAACCTTGAAACCACGACNCCTATCTTTATTTCTCTTGTTTTTTCACTCATATATATACTTTGTAAATCGGAATAGTTGCTTTATTGATTTCAATTTTTCGNGAAAATTTTTGGGTAAGGTTTCAGTAATAAAAGCTGAAAAAAATAAAAAGTATAAATTGCTAAATTATAGATTGAGAGATTATGGAGATAAAAAAGATTCTTGTTGCAAACAGAGGAGAAATAGCAAGGCGTGTAATATACACATGTAAAAAGCTTGGNAAAAAAACTATTGCAGTTTATTCTGATGCAGATAAAGATTTGCCTTTTGTTCAGGAAGCCGACGAAGCTGTAAATATAGGAGAGCCTCATCCTCTCAAAAGTTATCTTAATATCCAAGCAATAATAGAGGCTGCAAAGAAGACAGGAGCCGATGCTATTCATCCGGGATATGGATTCCTTTCAGAAAGGGAGGATTTCGTTAAAGCTTGTGAAGATGCGGGAATAATTTTTATAGGTCCAACAGCAAAGAGTATGGAAATAATGGGTGATAAAGCTACTGCAAGGGCTTTCGTAAAAAGTATAGGTATTCCTATACCTCCGGGAACAGATATCCTTAACTCTCCAGAAGAAGCTGAAAGGTTTGCAGAAAAAATAGGCTACCCGGTTCTTATAAAGGCTGCTGCCGGTGGTGGTGGAATAGGAATGGTGAAAGTAGATAAAAAAGAAGATTTGAAAAAGGCTTTTGAAACAGCCAAATCTCGGGCACTTTCGGCATTCGGAGATGAAAGAGTATATATGGAAAAATATCTTGAATCTCCTCATCACATAGAAATTCAGGTTTTGGGNGATGGAAAGGGTGGAGCAGTAACTTTTCCGGAAAGAGAGTGTTCAGTTCAAAGAAGACATCAGAAGGTAATAGAGGAATCTCCCTCTACTTTTGTTGATGAGAATTTGAGAGCAAAACTCAGAGATGCCGCAAGAAAAATAATGTCTGAGCTAAAATATAAAAATGCAGGAACGGTTGAGTTCGTAGTAGATAAATACAAAAATTTTTATTTTCTTGAAGTTAATACAAGACTGCAAGTTGAACATCCAGCGACAGAGGCTATAACAGGATTTGACCTTGTTGAGTGGCAAATAAAGATAGCAGAAGNAAAAGAGCTTCCGAAGGAGGAAGATATAAAATTTGAGGGTTGGGCCATAGAGACAAGAATATATGCTGAGGACCCTGTAAAATTTTTGCCGTCCCCAGGTGAAATAAAAAGGTTAATTGAACCGAAATCTTCAAAGTTCATGTGGAACTCGGAAAATGTAAGACTTGATTGTGGATATAAGGAAGGAAATAAAATCACTCCTTTTTATGATCCTCTTATTGCTAAGTTGATAGCTCGTGGTAAAAACCGCGACGAAGCGATCGAAAACATTCTGAAAGCTCTTGATGAATTTATAATTGACGGACCAAAAACGAATATTCCTTTCTTGAAAGAAGCTATAAACTCTCCACTTTTCAGGAAAGGAGGATATGATACACATTTTATCCCTCGCCTGAGAGGTCTTGAATGAAAAAAAGAGAGAATGAAAAAAGGAATTTGAATTTTTGAATTTATATAAAATAAAGAGTTTTATTATTACATTTTTCGCACTATGCTGATTTTTCTTTGGATACTTGAAATAATAATAGGAGTTTTACTTGTAATTGCTGTTTTGCTCCAGGTGGGAAAGGGAGAAACTTTTTCTCTTTTCGGCGGAGGTTTTCAGTCAATATTAGGTCCGAAGGCTCCTGCTACGATTTTAGAAAAAATAACATATGGGCTAATAGGAGCATTCTTTGTCGTAACTTTGCTTATAGCTAAATTTTCTGTATCAGAAAAAATCGCTCCGGTTCAAGAATTACCTGTTGCTCCATCTCCTGAGGAAATTTTACCCGAAGGTCCGAAAAATCTTACAGAATGAATTAAATTTCTTCACCACTCTTCCTTTCTGAATACTAAATAGTCAGAAAAATCACATCCATACTTTTTTGAAAACCTATGTATCAATTTGCATCCCCTCCGTTTAAAAAAGTCAACTAAAAGATTAATTGGTAAAAGAACTGGATATGTATGTCCGCTTTTTATCCATTTTTGGATCACTGTTTCATTCCAGGATTCATCCAGGAAACAATCAAAAACAATATAGCCGTTTTTGGTTACAACACGACACATTTCCATAAAATACTCAAAGCTATTTAACACGGGNAAATATACAAAAACACCAAAAGCAACAACTAAACCACAAGAATTATCCGGTGTGTATCGAAGAGTATGTCCATCGGCATTATGTCTTATGACCGCAGGTGAGTACTTTTTCTCCAAATATTTTGCCCAATCCCATGNCACCTCATAAATGTGGTAACGCTTCGGTTTTACCTCTAAAAGAATTCTTTCAAGATACNGTCCTGTTCCCGGTCCTATTTCACAAACCNCTTCACACGGCTTAAGGGCGCCTATTATACGTAGCTCACTAATAATTTCATCTGTCTGACCTTTTATATTCCACAGATTTTCTACATATTCACAGACCGTTAATCCGGAGGATTTTGCTTTTTTGATGGTGTCTTTTGCACTATACGGTGAAAAATTTTCTTTATTATCAGCATAAATCCTTTTTTACTGCCTTAGTAAACATATAAAATAAAAAGGGAAAAAAATAAGGTAAAAAAAATAAATTGACAAGAAAAAATACATAAAAGAGAAATTTTTTTTATTTAAAAAAATTTTCCACTAAAATATTCTTGAATATTATTTGATTTATATTGAATTAGAAAATTGAATTAGAAATGATGATGAACTATTATTATAGATTTTTTGTCATCTTATTATTATTTTTTTTATTGTTTTTGGTAGGAGATTCTTGTTTTGCGATGAGGCTTTTTCAGAGGGATTGGGAGTGGAAACCAGAAGTAAAGAAAGTAGAGAGTTTACCGGAAGGAGATTTTTTAGTTTGGCTTGGCCATTCTACTTTTTTGATAAAACTTTCAGGCTACGTTTTTTATACAGATCCTGTTATTTTTGATAAGGTTGTAATTATAAGAAGACAAATAAAGTTCCCTGTTGAGCTGGAAAATCTTCCCCCACCACACTTCATATTGGTAAGCCATAATCACTACGATCATATGGACATTCCTTCTTTAAATTTTCTTTCTGAAAAAGCGAGAAAAAATGGAATAAATCCGTATGTTTTCGTTCCCCAGAATGCTTCAATATATCTTAAAAATGAAAGTTTTAAAGTTGTGGAGTTGAAGTGGGGAGATAAATATAAAATACGAGAGGNTTTTGAGATTTTGTCCGTTCGTGTAAAACATTTTTCGGGTAGGAATCTTTTTGACTGGAATTTTTCAAAGTGGAATGGCTATCTCATTATTTTGGACGGGATAAAAATTTTCTTTGGGGGAGATACGGCGTACTTGAAACTTCCGAAGTTTGAACCTGATATCGCTCTTCTTCCAATAGGAGCTTATTTGCCAAGATGGTTTATGAAAAGAAACCATGTATCTCCTTGTGAAGCTGTAAAAATGGCTTATGATATTGGTGCTCGTATTATGATACCTATGCATTATGGAACTTTCAAGCAGGGTCTTGATACACCGGAGCAAGCTATTTATGAGATGCAAGAATGTGCAAAAAAATTTGGCGTTAAAGCCATAATACCTTCCCCTGGTGAAATAATACCTATCAATTATATCGTGAGTATGATAGAGAAGTAGAAAAAATTAGGGAAAATTTTTGTAAAAATGGCTCCGCTTATTATCNATTCTATTATCGTTATTCTATTCTATTATCGTTATTCTATTCCGAGAATTTGTTTTGCCTCTTCTGACATCATAGAAGGATTCCAAGGCGGATCCCATACGAGATGAACATTTACGTCTTTTACTTCATCTATTGCTGAAACAACTGCTTTTACAGCTTCTTCCACACTACCCGCGAGAGGACAGCCGGGAGTTGTTAATGTCATCTTTATATCTACTTCTCCTCTGTCGCTTACGTCTATATCATAAATAAGACCAAGATTTACAATATCTATACCTATTTCTGGGTCATATACTCCCTTTAAAGATTCAATTATTCTTTCTTTTGTTTTTTCCTTGTCTATCATATCCTTTTATTTTAATTCTTTGATTTTCTGTTTATCTTGATTTCTATTTATTTATTTTTTATCTGTTTCACATTATCTTTATTTTATTTTTGTCTCTCATATTGTCCTGATTCAGATTGTATTTAATTTATTTAACAATCAATTTTAACAATCAATTATTAACTAACAAATTTATATGCAAGTAAGTCTTTTTTTATCTATCAATAGCAGATGAATTCCCTTGATTTTTCAAATATATAATAGATTGGCTATAAGCATTTCTGTTTAACTTCTTGATTGAAGAGCTTTAAAACAAATCAGGATTAAAATTTATGATGTGGAGATTATTTTTGATAAAAGTTCTCTTTCTGATTCTTTGTATCAATCTTCTGTTGATGATGATTTTGCCGAAAAGGAAAGTTTAAGTGTTTCTTCTATTGATGAATCATCTTTGCATTACACTAAATTTGATTTTTCTCATCCCAGTTGTTTTGTTTTTATAGATGGTACAGTTCAACATATCACGAGTGGTAAAATCAAGACAGAAAATTCTGATGTTTCTTTTGATGTTTTTTTTATGTGCGTTGCAGCGGGATATGATAATGGTAAGCTTATTGGAACTAAGATCTCAAAATTTTTGCTCTTATACTGTGATTATCCGAATCAATTGGATATTAAAGATGTTCTTCCCAATATCAGAAGCGANGGGCAATCTAATTATTTTTCTGACTATAAGGTTATTCAAGTTCCCAAAGAAAAAGGTATGTTGGAGCATGCTGTGAATTTGCTAAGGGAGGAAGAGTTTGAATTTCTCTATTGGTTTTGTAAGAATGGGGCATTGTCTGACGGAAAATATATAGTTGTGATTGATGGAAATATAAGGTTGAAAAAATTGAAAGACGAGATTGAGAATTTCATAGTTGTAGGTGTGGTTAAGAATCCTCTGAACTTATATCAAGCTGAAAATGAAATAAGGGATTTGATGTCAGGATTTAGGACAAAATTGTTTAAGGTAAAAGACCAGAAAAGTTCAAAATCTAAGTTTTCTTTCTTTTTGAGGCTTGGACAGGATGAATTAAAAACTAACGAATTTGACTTTCTTCGGATTGATTTTATTGGTAAGCCTTTTGAGAATTTAGCTTATGCNGTTTATTTTTCTGATTTTATCAAAAACAAAATTTTGTCTTTTTCGTCTTCAATAGGAGAAAGAGCTCCGAAAAATCTTGTCCCTTTTCGAATTCTGGAAAAAAGAATAAGAGCAGTTTTGGGAAATGAAAATATAAGAAGAAGAAAAGCAGAGGAAGAATTAAAAAGAATATTTCAATACNCATAGTTTTTTATTTTATATGCTCTGAAAATATAAGTTTCAAGAAAAACAAATTTAAAATGATAGTATATGTACCATCCAGAAAAATTAAAGAGTTTGATGAGAAAATTCATGATGTTTCCTGGTGTCGGAGAAAAGACCGCTATCAGGTTCATTATGTTCCTCATTCAATCTCCTCAATCTTTTGTCGAATCTTTGGCGAAAGATATAATTGACATAAAAACAAAAATAAAGCTTTGCCAAAAATGTTTTTTCATATCAG
This sequence comes from Candidatus Calescibacterium nevadense OTU 1, assembly GCA_000494225.1. GTDB lineage: Bacteria > Calescibacteriota > Calescibacteriia > Calescibacteriales > Calescibacteriaceae > Calescibacterium > Calescibacterium nevadense. The sequence goes on along the minus strand of AWOA01000012.1, from coordinate 7,997 downwards.
AAAATTACATATGCAGAATCTGTTCCGATGAAACAAGAGATAAGACCAAAATATGCGTTGTTGAAAGTATAGAAGATGTTATCTCTGTTGAAAGAGCTGGTATATGGGACGGATTATATCATGTTCTTTGGGGAGTTCTATCAGCCCAAGAAGGGGCAGATGTATCTCAGTTGAAAATAAAAGAGCTTATATCAAGAATAACTACTGAAAACATAAGAGAAGTTCTTCTATTTACTGATACTACTGTGGAAGGTGAAGCAACTGCTATGTATATAAAAAAATTGCTTTCAAATTTTGATGTAAAAATTACCCGACCGGCTTATGGAATACCTATGGGAATGGAGGTTGAATATTTAGACCCAGCTACATTAAAAAGAGCAATTCACGCCCGTGAAGAAATAAAATAATAATGAAAGTGAGTAGATTATTAACGTATTGAAGCAAAATTTGGGCGTCAAGTTTAAAATTTTATATATATATGGAATTTGGTTCGGAAAATATACTCAAAAAAGTAGAAGAAAAAATTTTAAAGGCAAAAGATCAAGTAAAAATATACGGTCGCATTGATAATATCTCTTCTGTTTATATAACTTGCTATTTACCAGATGCAAGCGTCGGAGACTATGTAGTAATTCATACCCCAGAAGGTCAAAGAGGAGGAGAAGTCGTTGGTTTCAAAGATGGAAAAGCCATAGTGATACCATATGATGGAACATCCGGACTTTCTCAGGGAATGAAAGTTGAAAATATGATCCCACGCAACACTCAAAAAGTTGGATTTGACCTTCTCGGAAGAATAGTAGATGCTCTGGGACAACCNATTGATGGGAAAGGNCCTCTCGCACTAAAAGAAGANATGCCAATTTTCGGGCGCCCTGAAAATCCTCTGAAAAGAAAAATAATTGAAAAACCAATTGANGTGGGAGTAAGAGTTATAAATTCCGTTCTGACAACAGGGAAAGGCCAGCGTATGGGAATATTCGGNGGATCAGGTGTAGGAAAAAGCACGCTTTTGGGAATGATGTCTCGTCATACATCTGCTGATGTAAACATAATAGCTCTCATAGGAGAAAGAGGAAGAGAAGTAAAAGAATTTATAGAAAAAATTTTGGGGGAAGAGGGATTGAAAAAATCTGTTGTTGTTGTTGCAACTTCTGATTCACCTCCTTTACTGCGTGTCAGAGCTGCTTTTTTAGCTCATACATACGCAGAGTACTTTATGAATNAAGGTATGGATGTTCTTTTGATTATGGATTCTATAACACGNTTTGCCATGGCTATGAGAGAAATCGGGCTGGCTCTCGGTGAGCCTCCAACGGCCAGAGGTTATACTCCATCGGTTTTTTCTACCTTGCCAAAGCTCCTTGAAAGAGCGGGTTCTTTTGAAAAGGGAACTATAACTGGATTTTATACAATTTTGGTAGAAGGTGATGATACATCTGAACCTATATCAGATAACGTCAGAGCTATAATAGATGGACACATAATACTTTCACGCCAGCTTTTCACAAGAAGAGTTCTCCCAGCAGTTGATGTTCTTTCTTCCATCTCTCGTGTTATGCCTGATGTTGTCTCAGATGAGCACCTTGAATATGCTTTCAANTTTGTCAGAACCTTATCTGACTATTTCCAAGCGGAAGATATGATAACAATAGGTGCTTACAAAGGCGGCGACCCGCGCCTTGATTATGCTATATCAAAGTCTCAGCAAATCTTCAAATTTATAACTCAAAAAATTACAGAAAAAGCTTCTTTTGATGAATCAGTCTCTTTACTCTTTGAGATAATGAAATAACTCTATTTAGCATGTAATAAACCCCGCAATACCAATAAAGCGATAAAAAATTGGAAAATAGGTAGTGTATTAAATGCTAATGACAATTTTAAAAAAAATAAAAAAATAAAAGATTTGAAAAAATGTAAAAAATGTTTAAGAATTAAGTTAGAATTAAGAAAAAAAAGGAGGTATCTGCCATGGCAGGGTGGGTTAAAGTATGTAAAATGACAAAATGGGGATTCAAGGTAGCTCCCTTTTTCCTTGGGTTTTACTTTTTTTCTTATAATATTGCTTCTGCTGTGGGTGGGGGTATAGGGTATTTTTCTTTCGGACCTGCTTATGGAACAGGCTTTTCTGACATGAACAGCTTACTTGATAAAAAAGGTTTTCCTACGGCTTCTCCTTTTGGTGTGCAGTGGGGTGGAGGGGGATTCGGAATTATAAGAAACATAATAGTAGGCGGGGAAGGATATGGATTTTTTGTCCTATCTCAACCTGAATCAAAAAATTTAAGTTTAAGAATGAATTTTGGAGGAGGTTTTGGAACTTTCAACTTCGGGTATGTAGTGTATAATACAAAAAGTTTTATTCTTTTCCCATTTATTGGCATAGGTGGAGGGTCTAATTCTATAACTGTCCAGGAGAAAACAGGTGAAACTATTNATTTTGATAACGAATTACTCGGGGGCAAGAAACTGAAAGAATCAAGAGTATCAAGGGGGATTTTTGCTTTGTCTTTGGGAGTAGGGGGTAATCTTTTGACATTAGGTAAAAGAACAGACGAAGGGTTTGCCGGACTTATTTTAGGATTCAGGANGGGGTATCTTTTTGAACCATTCGGTAGTAGTTGGGAAATTAGGGATTCAGAGGTAAAAGATATTCCTTCATCATTTTCTTTGAGCAGAATTTTCTTTAATATAACAATAGGCGGAGGTGGAGTATCTTGGTGAAATAGAAACGATTAATTAGTAATTAATTAGTAAAATAAAAATGTGGATAGGATAAAGATAAAGGATTTACTTTTACGAACTATAATAGGGGTCAACGATTGGGAAAGAAGGGAAAAGCAAGATGTTATTATAAATATTGAAATTTTCTGCGATCTGAAAAAATCATCAAATTCAGATAATATTTCAGATACATTAGATTACAAGGATATAAAAAAGAAGATAGTTCGCGCTGTGGAAGATTCATCTTTTTATCTTGTGGAGGCTTTGGCGGGTAAAATTGCTGACTTGTGCATAAATTATCCGAGTGTAAAAAAAGTTTGCGTTGAGGTAGATAAACCCGGAGCTTTAAGGTTTGCTCGCAGTGTCTCTGTTACAATAGAAAGAGAATGGTCTGATGTTTTCATAGGTGTAGGTTCAAACATAGACCCAGAATCAAATATAAAAAAAGCTCTAAAATATATCTCTGAGAAAGAAGGGATAAAAACTGAAAAAATTTCGCAATTTTTATTAACTCCACCAATAGATAAATTCGGTAATGAGATCGAAGGACAGCCATATTTTATAAATGGTGTGGTTAAGGTCAAAACTTATCTTACTCAGGAAGAATTTTCTGAATTCTTAAGGGAAGTAGAGATTTCTCTTGGGAGAAATCAGAAAGGTGGATATGAACCAAGAACTATAGATTTAGATATACTTTTGTGGTTTGATTCTTTCGGTAATTTGAAATTCTCTCACAAAGATGTTTTTGAAAGAAATTTTGTCTCTTTCTCCATATATGATATAGAACCGAATCTCATCGTAGGTAATTCTCATATTTTTGATATTCTCAACAGAGCAAAAGTAAAAGTAAATTTTTCCAAGACATATCTTTCCCTGAATGAGTAAAAGGATAGACTAACTCCCTATTTGGAGTTTATCTTTTTGGATTGAGAATTTCTGAGAACTTTGATAAATTCATCCCATCTTTTAACTGTTATCACTTCTTTTTTTATTTTTTTCAATTGCTTTATATCGTCAATCTTTTCTAAAAGTTTTTTTACCTGTTTTGATTTTAGTTGTCCGAACTTTACCAGAACTACCATCGCGATTGCCTCTTTTAGACCTTCTCTTAGCCCCTCTTTTATTCCTTTAAGTATCCCTCTCTGCTCACCTTCTTTCAGACCTTTTTGTATTCCTCTTTTTTCTCCCTCTTTATATAAAAAAGTTTTTGTTATGTCTACCTGAATTGGCATACTTTTTAATTCTAATTTTATCTTAATATCAAATAAGCTTGCTAAAAAGCTTATACCATCAATATATTTTATAATTTTCTCCTCTCTTTTCTCAATTTTTGCTATCTTTTCTATAACATCTTTGATTATCTTATATTTCTCTTTGAATTTCCCAGTTAAGATAGCTAAAATAACCTCCTCTGGTTTATCACTTCTTATAAATAAATCAGGACTAACTTCTTTCATATCCAAAACTATGAAACTATGAGTTGTGTATTTAGATTTAAAAACAGGAGGTGGAGGTTTTCCCTTTCCTACAAATAAAATAATCTGAATAGGTTCTTTGCCGTATTTTCCCCTTATAGCGTAGGAATACTCGAACATCCTTTCGGGTAAAGTTTTATCTTGCTGAGCTTGGATTTCTATGTGAAATATTTTATTTGAAACTTCAAGCAAAAAATCGGCTCGTAAAGTTTTCAAAAATCTAATTTCTTCTGGTAAAAATTTGACTTTTCTTTCTGCTTCTAATTTTTCTCCTGTTGCTAATTCAATGACTTTTCCTATTGAATGGGAGATAATTTCCTTCAAAATTGGGTCAAATCTTTTTATTTCTTTCGGAGGGATTTTTCTTTGCTTTTTTATTTTTTTCATTTTTGTCATTTAGGGGAAATAAATCTTTTCATTTACCTGCACACATACAATTCCACTTTCTGAATTTTAAAAATATAAGAAAATATTTAGAAGATTATTTTATACTTCTTGCATCAGAAATTAGATTGTGGATTAAATATGTTTTCCACATCTTATCTCCCTTTTGATACAAAATTGCATATATCATTTTTATTTATTTTCTATTTCTTGCTATCTTATGATGATACAGATTAGATAATTTTTCTGTTCTTTGAAAAAAGCTACATTGTTTATCCAGCAGCAGAGCAGAATAGTGCAACCAAAAGAAAAATCAAAGAAAAAGCAATAACAGGTAAAAAATCAAAAATACAAAATCTTTTTAAATTTACAAAAAATAATATGATTGATGATTATTATTAACAGAATAAATTATGTTATTCATGAGCAACTTTAAAATAAAAATGCCTTTACATAAATAGAAAATAAAAAAGGAAAGGAGGTGGACTAGATGAAAAGAAGCAGTATAATAAGGGATAAGATAAGTGTTGCGAGGGTATCATTTGGTATTGTTTCATCTCTATTTTTAGGTTGGATGTTTCTATATTCTCAGGAACAAGTCCCGTTCCCAGAAGGGTGGGAAAAACTTAATTTTGTAGAGCAAGGCGAAATACTCAAAGGTAATCCGCTTTTTGCGATAGTTCCCGGTCTCCACAAAATATATCTTAACGATATAGCGTATGAGCACTTCAANAAACACATCAAAGAATACAAGGAAGGAAAAATACCNCCTCCATTTCCCGAAGGTTCCATNNTNGTATTCGTGAACTTCAAAGATAAAGAAGGAAAGGAACCAAGATTAATTTTAGTTATNCACAAGAAGAAAGAATATGGTCAAACAGGAGGATGGGGATGGGAGGGTTTCTCAATGCCAGAAAAGAAGAGAATCGTCGCAAATCCAGATAAAGATTGTGCAAATTGCCACTACAAAGGTGCAAAAGATTGGGATGGAGTATTCGTTCCTCATGCGAAGATAGAATAATTGAAAAATAAGATAAGTGTAAACCTGAATAAAAATGGGGATAAGAACAAAAATCGTATTGCTCCTTGCAGGAAGTGTGTTAATATATTTTATCCTATCTTCCATTTACTCTTATATTCAGATCAAAAGAAATGAAGATGAAATTATTACTAATACTGTAGCATTGGTCGCCAAAAGTCTTATATCTTCTGTGATGTTTGAGTCAGAAGAAGGAGCTATATCAACCTTAGATGATGTGGTCGGAGGCTTAGCGAAGTTTGCAAAGGTTTATACGAAATCAGAAGGAGTTTTAAAGGAATTCGTAAGTTGGCAAGGTAATTTAAATACCGAAGAGCCGGAGGAGACAGGCAAAATTTCTTTGCCAACAGATTTTTTTGAGAGTCCGAGGATGGAAGTAAAAAGAGGGAGATTTGTTGTAGCTTTTTCTCCCATTTATTCTTCTGATGGTTCAGAACTTCTTGGAGCTATCTTAATAGGATTCCCTAAAACAGCGGGAATATTGCAGGCTACACTCATAAATTTAGGTATTTCTTCGGCTATTTTATTTATCTTAGTTCTGGTTGGTTTTTTTGTTGCAGGAACTATTACTTCTCCTGTGCAGAAATTTTTATCTGTTTTTAGTTCTCTCTCAAAAGGTAAAATAAGAAAAGTCAATATAAAACAGAAAGACGAGATTGGGAAGATAGCAGCGGTTTGGAATTTGGCCGCAGAAGAAATTATAAAAGTTATACATGAGGTTGTAAATTTTGCAGCTACACTCAAAGACATCTCAGAAAGGGTGCGGGTGGAGGTTGGAAATATTTTTACCACATCAAATCAGATTTTCGGCAACTTAGCTTCTATTTCGAATGCTGTTGAAGAGTTCTCATCTACTATGAGAGAGGTGGGATTAAGGATGGAGCAAGTTGCAAGACTTGTGTTCAATTCATCAGAAACTTCACTTGTAGGTATAAAGAGTATATCTGAACTTTCAGAAAAAATAAGGATTTTTTCTTCGGAGCTTTCATCGTTTTCACACAAACTTAAAGGTCTATCGGATGAGATAGGTGGGATAAAATCTATAGTTTCTACTATTGAAGATATAGCAGAACAGACTAATCTTTTAGCGCTGAATGCATCGATAGAGGCGGCAAGGGTGGGAGATGCTGGAAAAGGTTTCGCTGTAGTCGCTCAGGAGGTAAGGAAACTTGCAGAAAGAACGAGAGATGAACTCAAACCAATTACTCAATTTGTGTCAAAAATATCTCAAACAATAGAAGAGGTCTCAATTTTTATGAAGAACATAAATGATAGTTTCTCTGATATAGTTTCTTCTATGAGTGATGTGAAAGGAAAATTTTCTCAGATCGAGAATTACTCAAAGAAAAGTTCTGATGAAGTTTCATCGCTCTCTTCTGGATTTGAACAGCAAGTGAGGACATCTCAGGAGATAGCAAAGGAGGTTTCTCAAATCACAGAAGCTTTAAACTCTCTTAATGATATGATTTCAACTGTAAAATCTATATCGGATGAACTTTCTTCTATTTCAACAAAATTGAGAGATTTAGTAAAGTTTTTTGAAGTTTAAGAGAAATGTTCTCACCTTCTGATTTATTGTTTTTTCTTTTCTGAAACATTTGTAGAATTTCAAAATTTTATGAGCTTAGCTTATCCTAAATGGGACGTAGCTTTGATATTTCATTTTAATCAATTACACTGAAGGCATGGACAGTTATTCCGAGTTCTTTGCACAGAGAAAGAGCACTCTTTTCTATAACTGGTGTCATTATTACCATTTCTATATCTTCTATATTTAACTCTTTTTTCAAAAATTCGCATTTCCTGTGGAAGAGATTAACATCATCTTTTTCTGTGTAATTTTTGACTTCTACGACGAATTTTTTGCCGTCAGTCACATATGCATCAAATTCTATATTTTGAGGTCTTCCAAAAACGAAACCGTCCTTGTCATATATTGAAATTTTTTCAGCTTTCAGAGGACCTATACCTGAGTAATCTTCTATGACTTGTCTTATAACTTCCTCAAGTCCTTTGCCCATCCTACCACCCAGGGAGCTCAAACCAATCCTCAATTCCCTTAATTCCAGTTTCATCTGTTTCATCTCCATTCTCATTTCTTTCATTTCCGATACTATTTCCTCAAACTTTCTATCGTGTTCTTCAAATCTTTTTTCGGCATACTCTTTGAATTCTCTGAGTTCAGTCAAGATAGCTTCAAATCTTCTGTTATGTTCTTCAAATCTTTTTTCGGTATATTCTTTGAATTCTCTGAGTTCCATCAAGATAGCTTCAAATCTTCTGTTATGTTCTTCAAATCTTTTTTCAGTATATTCTTTGAATTCTCTGAGTTCCATCAAGATAGCTTCAAATCTTTTATTATGTTCTTCAAA
>AWOA01000011.1:15140-62795 GCA_000494225.1 Candidatus Calescibacterium nevadense OTU 1 | reverse complement strand
TTATGTTCTTCAAATCTTTTTTCGGTATATTCTTTGAATTCTCTGAGTTCCATCAAGATAGCTTCAAATCTTCTGTTATGTTCTTCAAATCTTTTTTCAGTATATTCTTTGAATTCTCTGAGTTCCATCAAGATAGCTTCAAATCTTTTATTATGTTCTTCAAATCTTTTTTCGGCATACTCTTTGAATTCTCTGAGTTCAGTCAAGATAGCTTCAAATCTTCTGTTATGTTCTTCAAATCTTTTTTCGGTATACTCTTTGAATTCTCTGAGTTCCGTCAAGATAGCTTCAAATCTTTTATTATGTTCTTCAAATCTTTTTTCGGCATACTCTTTGAATTCTCTGAGTTCAGTCAAGATGGCTTCAAATCTTTTTTCGGCATACTCTTTGAATTCTCTGAGTTCCGTCAAGATAGCTTCAAATCTTTTATTATGTTCTTCAAATCTTTTTTCGGCTGCCACTCTGGATTCTTTGAGTTCTTTTAGGAGTTGATTGAATTCATCTCTTGTGGGGAAAGTTTCAGTCATTATCAGGGAGATTTCATATCTTAAAGATGGGTATTTTCTCAAATATTCTGGGAGATTCTTTACAAATTTCTTTATTTCTTTTTCGTTCAGTTTTTTGTTTTTTTCTNTTTTATCTTTTTTGTTGTTCCTTTTATTTTTTCTCACAGATAGCACTTATATAATTATATTCACAGATTATAAAGATAATTTAATTATAAAGATAATTTAATTTTAAAAGAGTAAATTTATTGGTTACTTTTTGAAAGCTTATGAGCTGAATTTTTCGTAAATAGATTTAAGGTTAATTAAGTAAGGTTAATTAAGTGAAATAACTATTTTTTTCACTTTCTAATTTGAGGTTGCTTTTTCTTTTCTGATGTTTTTTCTTTTCTGAAACATTTGTAGAATTTCAAAATTTTATGAGCTTAGCTTATCCTAAAATAATATGGGAGATATCTTTGATATTTCATCTTTGGAAAGCAAGATAAAAAATTTAAGAGCTGAATTTGATTCTGAGATATCAGATATAAAAGAAGAGGGGGATATTTCTCGTGTAAAATCAAAGTATATTGGGAAAAAAGGTATATTGCAGGATTTGTTCAGACTGATACCTCAGCTTTCTGAATCTGATAGAAAGCTTGCGGGGAAGATTCTTAACGATTTCAAGGAATATGTAGAGGAGAAATTAGAAAGTTTGAAATCTGCTCTGGAAAGAAAACAAGTGGAATTTTCGGAAGATATAACTCTTCCGGGAAGAAGAAGCTTTTCCGCAAATTTACATCCTATCACGGTTGCCCTTCGTGAGATAACAGAAATATTTGAGAAAATGGGTTTTGAAGTCGAATCCGGTCCAGAGGTAGAAGAAGACTGGTATAATTTTACCGCTTTAAATATTCCACCAGATCATCCTGCAAGAGATATGCAAGATACATTTTATCTTGAAGACGGTAGGCTACTTAGGACTCATACATCACCGGTTCAAATAAGGGCCATGGAAAAAAGAAAAGGCATATTACCCATAAAAATAATAGCTCCGGGTAGAGTTTTCAGGAGAGATTGGGATGCAACTCACTCTCCTGTTTTTCACCAAGTTGAAGGTTTGTTCGTTGATAAAAAGGTTAGAATGTCTGACCTTTTCGGTGTCTTGGAGTTTTTCTTTAAAAAATTTTTTGGTGAGGGGACTCGCGTCAGATTTAGACCGTCCTATTTCCCATTTACAGAGCCATCTGCCGAAGTTGATATTTCATGTATTTGCGGTGGAAAAAGTAAAGATTGTAAAGTCTGCAAGGGAAGTGGCTTTCTTGAAGTTGCAGGTTGTGGCATGGTTCATCCAGAAGTTTTCAGTAGCGTAGGATACGAGGGAGTTCAAGGATTTGCGTTTGGAATGGGTGTTGAGAGATTAGCTATGATAAAATTTGGAATATNTGATATAAGGCTCCTTTTTGGAGAAAACTGGGTGGCTTTTAAAAAAACATTCTTCTGCTGAATTCTTAAATGAATTCTCAAATTATCTCACATAATTTCAAAAAAGCTGTTTAAAATTAAAATGATTAAAATAAAAAGATAATGATGATTAAAATAAAAAAATATCGCTCTGTAAAAGGAATTTTCCCGGGAATGGAAGTCANAGATGGTGCCGGCGTTCGGTTGAGAAGATACATTGGTACACCGTATCTAAATTACCTCGATCCATTTCCTCTACTTGATGAGTTCAAAAGTGATAACCCGAACGACTACATAGCAGGCTTCCCTCCACACCCACACCGTGGATTTCAAACATTGACTTATATGATAAATGGAGAGTTTGAACATTGGGACAGTACCGGAAGTAAAGGCACTTTAATTTCAGGAGGACTACAATGGATGAACGCCGGAAGCGGTGTGATTCATAGCGAGATGCCAAAGATGAAAAATGGCTTGCTTTGGGGATTTCAACTATGGTTAAATTCGCCAGCAAAAGAAAAAATGAGCGATCCTTTTTATCACAATTTCAAAGCAGTTGAGCTCAGTGAGAACGACATTAAGATAAATCTCTTAGCTGGTGAATTTATGAGTTTGAAACAGGTCAACCTTGCATATTACAAATTTTTATATATTGATGTGAGATTAATTGCGGGAAAAGATTTTGAGTTTGAGCTACCTGATAAAACAACTTGCTTTTGTGTTGTTTCTGAAGGTTTAATTGAATTTCCAGGAAATATCAAGATAGAAGAAGGAAACCTCGCTGTTTTATCCGATGATGGAAACGCTATTAAGTTTAACGCTCTAAAAGATTCAGTTATCTTGATCGGTTGCGCACCAGCTTTAAATGAGCCAATAGCAAGGTGGGGTCCATTTGTCATGAACACAAAGGAAGAGATTTACCAGGCGATAGAGGACTATCAAATGGGGCGTCTTGTTAAGAAAAAAGCAGCTGATATTTAACAAAACCAAAACAAAAATAAGTTAGAACCATGTTGGCGAAACTTTCAAACAAAGTCGTTAGCGACATATCTTTTTTTGTGATTCGCTTGATACTTGGCGTGATATTCATCGCACATGGATATCCGAAGTTGCTCGTTTGGGGATACACGGCGTGCCCTAATTTTTTAGTTGACTTGGAATTCCATTCCCCGGATTTTTTGCTGTGATAGTTTCACTCGTTGAATTTTTTGGTGGAATTTCTCTAATACTTGGAATCTTATCACGCTGAGCTGGACTCTTGATAGTGATTAATATGATGGGTGCNTCATTATTTGCCAAACTAAAAGTCAGGCTTATAGCTCTATTTGATAAGCATGGCATCGGATTTGAACTTGACCTTTGATTATGATTTTTTCTTTTGATTTTGTCTGATCAAAAAAGGGTAATAATTAGGTAAAAACGTAAAGACTATATTTTCTGTTTAACTCAATTTCATATGCCGGATATAAAAGATGTAAGTTTGAAGGATCAGGGAAAATTAAGGGTAGAGTGGGCATACTTTAATATGCCTGTAATAAAGCTCATAAGAGAAGAATTTGAAAGAACGAGACCTCTGAATGGCTTGAAAGTAGGATGCTGTCTTCATGTTACAACTGAAACTGCGAATTTGGTTTTAACTTTGAAAGCAGGAGGAGCTCAAGTTTATTTATGTGCTTCAAATCCTCTTTCAACTCAAGACGATGTTGCTGCCTACCTTGTATCAGAGGGAATTGATGTTTATGCAATAAAAGGAGAATCAAACGATGTTTATTATCAGCACATAGAATCTGTTCTTTCTAAAAATCCTGATATCACTGTTGATGATGGAGCAGATCTTACAGCTACTGCTATCAAAAAGCAGATGAGCATTATGGGGGGAACAGAAGAGACCACAACGGGGGTAATACGCCTCAGGGCTATGGAGAAGGAAGGAAAGCTTACTTTTCCTGTTATTGCGGTAAATGATGCTCAAACAAAACACCTTTTTGATAATAGATATGGAACTGGGCAGAGTACAATAGATGGTATTTTGAGAGCTACAAACGTTCTGCTTGCTGGTAAAAAATTTGTCGTAGCCGGATATGGTATGTGTGGTAAAGGAGTTGCTATGAGGGCTCGTGGTATGGGGGCACATGTTATAGTCGTTGAAGTTGATCCTATAAAGGCTCTTGAAGCCTTACTTGATGGCTATGAGGTTATGGATATGGATTCAGCTTCTCGTGTCGGGGACATTTTCGTAACAGTAACGGGGAACAAATCTGTTATAAGATTGGAACATATAATGAACATGAAAGACGGAGCGATTTTGGCTAACTCCGGACACTTTGATGTTGAAATTGAGCTCTCAAAACTCAAAAAAATTTCAAAGCCTCGTACCATAAGACCTTTTGTTGAGGAATATATCGTTGACGGAAAAAGAATTTTTGTCCTTGCAGAGGGAAGACTTGTTAATCTCGCAGCAGCGGAAGGACATCCAGCTCAGGTTATGGACATGTCTTTTGCTAATCAAGCTCTCTCAGTAAAATACATATATGAAAATCACGAAAAACTTGAAAAGAAAGTGTATAAGGTTCCAGAACAAATAGATAGACTCGTTGCAGAACTTAAGTTGAAATCTATGGGAGTTAAAATAGAAAAGCTAACTGATGAACAAATAAAATATTTACAAAGCTGGGAAGAGGGAACATAATATCTGCGAATAAAAATAAACGGAAGTTAAAAGAAAATAAACGAAAGTTAAAAAATAGAACATAAATAGTGGTATAAATAAAAAAATAAGAACATATATATAAGAAATAGAACAACATATAGATAATGGGAGCGAAAGAAATGATGAAATAAATTAGTCAAAAAATAGATTGTGAAGTCAAATTATGAATAAGGTTTAAGGTGAGATGGAGAATTTAGAAAATGATAATATGCTTTCTGATTTAGATGGAACCCAAGATATCACAAAAATCGGTGGCAAGATAATAATTCTCCCTGAAAAAGTTTCTCAGCTTATTGCTGCCGGTGAGGTTATTGAAAGACCAGCTTCTTGTGTAAAGGAACTCATAGAAAATTCATTAGATTCTGGTGCAAACTCAATAGAGGTTTTTTTTAATGGCAAATACGATGTCTCCGTTTTTGACGATGGGGATGGTATGACAGAAAAAGACATTCTCTTATGTTTCAAAAGACATGCTACAAGCAAGATAAGAAATGAAAAGGATCTTGAAGCAATAAAAACCTTTGGTTTCAGGGGTGAGGCTCTTCACGCTATATCTCTCGTATCAAAAACTAAAATAAGGTCAAAACATATATCAGAGGATATAGGAACGGAAATTTACATAGAAGGTGGAAAGTTCAAGGGGGTGAAAAAGGTATATTTAGACACAGGAACGCAAGTTATTGTCAATGACCTTTTCTTTAATACTCCTGCAAGAAGAAAATTTTTGTCTAATGAAAGAGTTGAATTTTCGTATGTCTTGGATGTTTTTTCAAGATTTGCTCTGGCTTTCCCAAATGTCAGTTTCAAGCTTATGAAAAATGATCAAGTCTATCTTAATCTAAAATCAGGAAGAACGCTAAAAGATACAATATCATCTATCTTCGGTGATGATAAAATAAGGAAGGATAGTTTTGAGCTTTTTTTATCGGTTGGAGATATAGACCTTGAGGGTATAGTGTGGAGAGAAAAGGTTGGGGTGGGACGCTGGACATTTATAAATAAAAGATATGTCAAAGATAAAACGGTTTTTTCCGCATTTTCAAAATTTCCTTTTTTGAGAAATTCTGACTTTATTCTGTTTATAAATTGTCCTCCTGAATTTTATGATGTAAATGTTAATCCAACAAAGACAGAGATAAGATGGAAAGCTCCTTTGAAGGTCAGGGAAATTATTATAACTGCTATTGAGGAAGCAATAAGGCACAAAGTCAAAGCTTTTTATCAGACAAATCAAGAACAGGTAAATCAAGTTGGTAGTAGCAACGTCCAGAAAGATTTTAAAGCAGAATTGCAGCAGATAAAATCAGCTGATAAATCAGAAATAGATAGAAGCTATGAAAATAAAGGTATTCATGCTGATGTGAAACAAGAAAAAATTATAAGAACTTCTCCCAAAATTCTCTCTTTAATTGGTGGTATATTTGCAGTTATAGAATGGGAAGGGGAAATTTACATAGTAGATATCCACGCTTACCATGAAGGTAAATTATATGCTGAAATGAGAGAAAAGCTATCTGCTGAGAAGTTTGAAAAATTGAGGTTTGCAATTCCTTTTGAGGTTAATTTATCAAAATCTATATGCGAGAAGCTTCTGGCTCACAGATCTGAATTTGAAAAAATAGGAATTGAGTTTGAGGTTTTTCAAGATGAAAATAAAGTTTTAGTTTGGTCAATTCCAACCTTTCTTTCCGGGGTTGACCTTTCAGACTTTTTTGTGGAGTTTCAGGATGGTGTTGGTGAGCAAGCAAAAGATCAATTCCTTGCATCATATTCTTGTAGAAACTCTATAAGAAAAGGGGATTCGTTGAATATATGGGATATTGCTTTTATTTTACAAGATTTTGATGTCAATCAAAGATGCCCACATGGGAGACCAGCCGTTATAAAATTGACGGTTGAAGAACTTGAAAAGAAATTCGGAAGATGCTGAAATTGAAACCTGATTTTCCATAGTCTATATACCTATTTTCAGTATTATTTCGTCTACGAGGTTTTCAAAAGCCTTTGCTGATTTTGATTCTGGCGAGAGTTCCACCACGGTTGTAGAGTAGCTTTGGGATTTATCTATTTCCGGATCCTTATATATTACGGTTTTTGAGACAAATTTGCCAAGTTTTGCCCTGAGTTTTTCAAGAAGTTCTTTCGTATAAGGGGTTTCATCATATAGGTTTGGAACGAATGCTATTATCCCGGGAGCATAGTTGAACGCTTTTTTGGTCTGACTTATTATTTTCAAAGTCGAAGCTGCTCCGACAAGTCCAAGATATGTTAAAGCTACTGGTATTATTACGCCTTCTGATGCAAGTAAGATGTTTAAAGTTATAAGTTCCAAAGATGGTGGAGAATCTATGAGTATTATGTCAAACATATCTTTTATTTTGCTTACTAAAATTTTAAGTTTTAGATGTCTTGCTGGATCCCGGGCAACATTTACTGTGAAATCCGCAAGAGACCAATCTGATGGAATAATAAATAATTTTTCAAGTCTTGTCTTTCTTATTATTTCATCTTGCATTATGTTCCCTGTTTTTAAGACATCAAGAATTCTTCTTTTTATCGGTTCTATCCCTAATAGTTTCCCCACGTGACCCTGTGGGTCCATATCTATTATCAAAGTTTTGTAATCTTTTTTTGCCAAACATACACCGAGATTTGTTGTTATTGTTGTTTTACCAACTCCTCCCTTCTCGGAAAATATGGAGATAACTTTCATCTTTTATCTTTTTTTTATTTTTATTTATTTTTATTTATTTACTTTCCTACAAATTTTTATTTATTTTCGTTTCCTTTTCTTTTTCATTCTTCTTTTTCATTCTCTTGAATTTGTTTTTTATTTTTTATTTCTTTTTTTATTTTTTATTTCTTTTTGTATTTATCTTTAATAAAGATTAATAAAAGAGATAATATCGTTAAAATTAAAGGAATATTTTATACTCAAATGAGAAGGTGGAAAAAAAGGCTATCTGATGAGAAGCTCTCTTTTAGCATAGCAAAGGAATGCGGAATATCTTATTTTCTTTCAAAGATACTCGTTGGTCGTGGAATAAATTCTCCTGCGAAGGTAGATGAGTTTCTCAACCCAAAGTTAGAAAGAGCAGAAAATCCTTTTATTTTCCCTGATATGGAAAATGCTGCAACAAGGTTTGCCAAGGCTATATCGTCAAAAGAGGTAATAGGTATATTTTCGGATGCTGATGCTGATGGAATAACCGCTGCTGCTATTATATCTAATTTTCTGCGAGATTGCGGGCTTGACGATAAAGATATAATAGTCAGAGTCCCATCAAGA
The DNA here is from genome assembly GCA_000494225.1 of Candidatus Calescibacterium nevadense OTU 1. Classification (GTDB taxonomy): domain Bacteria; phylum Calescibacteriota; class Calescibacteriia; order Calescibacteriales; family Calescibacteriaceae; genus Calescibacterium; species Calescibacterium nevadense. Next base: position 54,847 of record AWOA01000011.1, on the reverse strand, counting down.
GATAAGGAAGGATATGGACTTACAAAAGATTTTATAGACTACGTCAAATCTCGCGGAGGAAAAATCATAATAACTGCTGACTGTGGAGTTAGAAATCATGAAGAAATAAGGTATGCTAAACTTTTGGGGATAGATGTTATAGTCTGCGACCATCATTATATGGATTACTCTTTGCCTCAACANGCGTTCTCTATTTTGCATCCAAAAACGATTTCTCGTGAAAGTTCTGCTTCTTTTTTATCTGGTGCTGGTGTCGCTTTTGAGCTCGTTGCAGCAACAAGGGCTAAACTCGGAAAAGATCTACCAAAGCCAAGAAAATATCTTGATATAGTATCAGTTGGAACAATAGGTGATATGGTCCCACTTTTAGGCGATAACAGAATATTTGTCAAATTTGGTATAGATATGTTGAGAGAGGGCGGAGGAAATCTGGGATTATCTTCTCTTGTACGAAAGATAATAAAAAGTGATAAAGTATCGTCAAGAGATATTCAAATGAGAATTGTTCCTCGTATAAACTCATCGGGTAGGGCTGGAAAGCCAGAAATATCATTTATGCTCCTTGTTGAACAAAACATAAAAAATATAGAGAGGATCTCTTCTGAAATAGAAAATTTGAACTCGTGGCGTAAGGAAACGGTCGAGTCAATCTTAAATGATATAGAGTTTTTGGGTCTTATAGATGATTCTAAATTTTCTGTTGTAGTATGGGGTGAAGATTGGCATGAAGGAGTTTTGGGGCTTGTTGCTTCAAGGATTCTTGAAAAAACTGGAAAGCCAACCTGTGTCATATCATTGAGAAAAGATATAGCTCGTGGATCAATCCGTTCNCCAGAATTCATAAATATAATGGGAATTTTAGATAAGGTTGCACATACGCTTACAAAGTATGGGGGACATTCNCAAGCNGCCGGGATNGCTCTCTTGCCNGAAAAAATTCATGAGTTTGCTGATCTATTTGAAANACATGTTAAAGAATCTGTTTCCGGTAAGATCCCNCAAATCATTATAGACTACGATGATGATATAAATCTTTCNGAGGTATCTTCANATGATTTATCTGATCTTTTGAAACTTGAGCCTTTTGGTGAGGGTAATCCGCAACCTATATTTTTTGTTGAAGCTGAGATAGTGGAGAGTAGAGTGGTAGGAAAAGATGAAAGTCATCTGAAAATGATTGCAAAAACCAAAGATGGTTATGCGGAGATCATAGCCTATGGACTTGGTTCAAAAATGGAACCTATTTTGGGTAGAATGAAAGCCATAGTTAAGTTCAAAAGTTCAAGCTGGTCTGATGCGGGATTTGAGTTTGAACTTATGGAAATTATAACTAAATGAGATAAAAGATAGGAAAAGACTTGCAAAGAAAAAACTTGCAATAGAAAAACTTACAAGTTAGAAAAACTCAACTGAAAATTTCAATCTTTATTTTTATTCAAGAAAATTAATCTCAATAGTGGGCAAACTCAAAATTGTTGTGACAGGAGGAGCAGGTTATATAGGTAGCCATGTCGTAAAACTAATAGGGGAAAATCTAAAAGATAAAGCTGAAATTGTCGTTATTGATAATCTTTCAACGGGTCATAGGGAAGCCGTGCTATATGGTAGTTTGGTGGAAGGGGATATAAGAGATAGGGACCTTTTAAGAAAAGTTTTTTCTGATTTTGATCCAGATGTTATTATGCATTTTTCTGCGCTTTTGGTTGTGCCTGAAAGTGTTGAGAAACCCGTTGAATACTGGGATAATAATGTCGGTGGTATGATAGCTTTGCTTTCTGAAACTCTGCCTATTATTAAAAGAAAAAAAGTTTCTTTCATTTTCTCTTCTACTGCGGCTGTCTATGGTAATCCGGAAAAGCTACCAATATCGGAGGATCATCCGAAAAGACCTGAGAATCCTTACGGTGATACTAAACTTGCTTGTGAGAAGCTTCTTTCTTCTTTATCTTATGCGGAAAAGAATTTTAACTTTGTTTCTTTGAGGTATTTTAATGCTGCTGGTGCTGATCCTGATGGACTTTTGGGACAATCAACTCCTAATCCAACTCATCTTATATTGCGTGCCGTAAAAGTTGCAAAAGGAGAGATACCATTTTTGGAAATTTACGGAACAGATTATCCTACACCTGACGGGACCTGTATAAGGGATTATATTCATGTTCAAGACTTGGCTTGGGCTCATATTCTTGCACTTCAATATCTTTTAGATGGAGGAGAAAGTGATTTTTTTAATGTTGGATATGGGAAAGGGTACTCTGTTCTTGAAGTTTTAAAAGTTGTGGATGAAGTTGTGGGATTTGAGATACCTAAAAAGAAAGCAAATAGAAGACCAGGTGATCCGTCGGCTCTTGTTGCTGATCCTACAAAGATAAAGACAAAGTTAGGATTTTCTCCAAAGTATGATGACCTTTATTTTATAGTCAAGACCGCTTGGAACTGGGAACTCAATAAAAGATACTGATAGTGATTGACTTTGAATTTTTTTATTGTTTTGATATGAATTTTGTTTTTTTGATTGATTTTGTTTTTTTGGTTGATTAGAATTTTATAGTTTTGTGATGTTTTATAAGTTCTCCTTTTACCATAAATATTACATCTTCACATATATTCGTAGTTAGGTCCGCAATCCTTTCCAAGTTTCCTGCGATCCTTATTATATGTAAAGCCCTTTCTATTGTAGATGGATCAGATAACATATATGTTATAAGTTCTCTCGTTATTTGGTTTTTTAAGCTATCTATTGTATCATCTCTTTCACAAACAGATTTTGCAAGTGAAGCGTCTTCTTCTATAAAAGATTTTATGCTATCTTCAAGCATTTTCTCTACCTCTTCTGCCATTCTTGGTAAATCTAAAAAAGGTTTAACCTGAGGTCTTGATATAAGGTATAGGCCACTTTGCGAAATATTTACCGTGTGATCTCCCATTCTTTCAAGGTCATTGTTCATTTTTAGAGCTAAAAAAATTGTCCTCAGATGCTTTGCCCTTGGTTCAAACTGCGCTATTATATGTATGCACATCTCATCTATCTGTATCTCAAGTTCATTGCTTTTTTTTTCATCTACTTCTATCACTTCTTTGAGAAGTTTTTCGTCCTTTTCTACTAGACCTTTTATGCTTTTTGATAGCATAGTTTTTATCAACTGTGAAAATTCTACCAGTTTTCCTTTGAGCTCCTCTATTTTTCTTTCTATCATTACCATAATGATAAATTTACAAATTCAAGTTTGATTTCGTAGTTTTTTTGTTTTTTTAAGTTTTTGAATGATCCTATGTTTTTCAGGAGTGTATCTGCAATTGTATTCCAAAGGTTTCCCGAATGTGCCTTTACTTTTTTGGCTTCAATACTATATAACTTCTTGATTTTATCAATTGCAAACTTGGAATCGGAAAAAATATTTTTCCCTTTTTTTATTTCTTCTTTGAAAATTCTGTAAGCATATAGTATAGCTAAAAATTCATTCTTGTTAGAAGTAGATTTATTTTCGCATAGTAAAATCTTTTTTATCTTACCTCCTTGCGTATCTAAAATACAGAAACCTTCTTGATTACCATCTACGAAAATTCCTTCATCATTTTCTTTTGTTTTCAAATTCAAAATCAAATCTAAATACACCTCTGGGGAAAATGGAACGATACTTATCCCATTTTTTCCCTGATATATGGTATATCTTTTCCCTTCTTTCTCCACCTCTCCTAAAATATAAGGGTTTTTCTTATTTTTTATTTCCCTGAATTCAGGTAATTCTATTTTTATTTCTCTACCGAAGATCTTATAAGATATATCTTGTTGTTGCATTTTTCTTTTAGCTTAATTTCTTATTTGACCTTGCTTGATTTTTCTAATTTTTGAGAAATCAGTTTTATTCGGATTAAACTTTTAAAGTTAAATATGGAAAGGTTTTCTGGTTTAGAGATTGATTGCAGATTTCTTGATGCCCTCTCTGATGCTATTTTGATATACGACAGAAAAAATTATTCTATTCTTTACGCCTCTTTACAGGCAGCAGATATTCTTGGTTTAACTCGTGAAGAGATAATGTCTAAAACTTGTAAAGAAATTTTTGGTGAGGACTTTTCAGACGATATAAAACCTCAAACTATACTTGAATTTAAACTCTCTCCCATAAGAAAGACGGTAAAGGTTACAAAAGTAGATACACCAGATGAAGATTTTAGCATCCTCATAATTTCTCCAGGTCCATCTCTTTACGATGAAGATGTTTTTTATGGTATGGTTGGTGTATCCAGGAAGATGAAAGAATTGTTTGAAAAGATAAAAGTAATTTCCCAGATAGATTCTCCTGTTCTTATAACTGGTGAAACGGGGACTGGTAAAGAGCTTTTAGCTGATATTATTCATAAACTTTCTCCCCGCTCTGATGGGCCTCTTGTGAAAGTAAATTGTTCTGCATTTCCTGAAAATTTGCTTGAAAGTGAGCTTTTTGGATATAAAAAAGGTGCTTTTACAGGGGCAGATAAAGATAAGCAGGGGAAATTTGAGGTAGCAAATGGGGGAACTTTATTTTTAGATGAAATAGGAGATCTTTCTTTGAATTTGCAACCGAAAATTTTGCGAGCAGTTGAAAAAGGAGAAATTCAAAAACTTGGAGATACAGACGTTATAAGAGTTGATGTAAGAGTTATATCAGCAACGAACAAAAAGATAGAAGAAGAAGTTTCAAAAGGAAATTTCAGATCTGACCTTTATTTTAGGCTTTCTGTTTTCAGAATAGACATTCCTCCTCTCCGTGAGAGAAAAGAGGATATAATACCGATTGCGGAGCTTTTTCTCGAAAAATTAAATAAAAAATACGGGCTTGGTAGAAGATTTTTGACAAGGAGGGCTATCCAGGAGCTTCTCGATTGGGATTATCCGGGAAACGTAAGGGAGCTCGAAAATATATTGGAGAGAGCTTATCTTATGTCAAATTCAAAGAACATAAATGAAGAGGTTATAGTGGAGCATAAAAGAATTGCGGGAGCCTTTAGTTCTCATTCTGCATACAAATCTCATTCATCTGTAATTAGAAATTCTGAAAATGGAACAGAAAAATTGAAAAGTAAGGCAGAGGTTGAGAAAGAAAGAATTTACGATGCTCTTTTAAAATATGGCTCAATTTCTGATGCAGCAAAAAGTCTTAATTTGAGTCGTGTTACTTTGTGGCGTAAAATGAAAAAATATGGAATAAGCTGGAAATAGAAAATTGAGTTTTTGCTTTTTTGTTGTTTTTTCGTTCCTTTGTTTGTATTTCATTACCTTTGTTTGTATTTCAGTCCTTCAAAACTATTTTTATCTCAACCCTTCTATTTTTACCTTTTCTCTGTGGTTTATCTGTCTTTTCTACCGGGAATAGAAGTCCGTATCCTACAATCTTTATCGGAAAGATTACCCCTCTTCTGAATAGATGTTTCCTTATTTCTTCTGCTCTCTTGTAGGATAGTTCCATGTTCCATTCATATGTGCCGATATCATCTGTGTGTCCCTCAACTATTATTTCTTTTATTTTCTCAATATTTGATTTTATGAAGTTTGATATTTCTGTGAGTTTCCATACGCCATGTTTTGGGATTGTGTAGCTATTTGTGCTAAAGTTATCTATTACATAAATTAGTGTTGCTGATTCCTTACCAAGATATAGCTCAAACGATTTTTGCTCGATAACTCTTGTTATCTTTTCTAAATCATCATCATTGTTTTTTCCTTCTCCTACTTCTTCCTCTTCTTCTTTCTCATTGTTTATGGTTTCTTGATTGCCTGAGGATTTTTCTTTGCTTTGTATTTTCCCTTTTTTTACCTGACTTTCTTTCCTCTCTAAATCTTCTTCCTCTTCCTTATTCTTTTCTTCTTCTTTATCTTTTTCCTTATTTGTTTCTGTTTCACTTTTTATTTCAGCTTCTGATTTTTCTTCTGTTTTCTCGTATGGTAGTCTTACCCATTTTACTTGACCTTCTTTGAGTTCAATTTGCATCGTTGAGCTTTCATCTTCAACTAAATAATTTTTATTACCTTTTGCAACTATGTAATATGTTGTGAAGGAGAAGCTTTTTTCTCCGAAGCTTATTTTTATGTTTTTCTCTTGTGGTATTGCGTTCTTATCTGTTGAAAAAACAATAACCTGCGGTAGGGACTTTTTCATCTGTAATCTCACATATTTATCTTTTTCAGATATGTAGATTTCTTCTTTGAGAAAACCTTCACATAGGGCGGTCAGCCTGTATGATCCGTAAGGAATTATTAACTCAAATTTTCCATCTTTTGCTTCTGTTTTTGTAAAGATTCTATCTAAAAGAATTTTGCAGTTTGATATGCTGTTACCAAATTCATCGTAAATTTCTCCATTTAAGCTAAAATATTTTACGTTTTCCCTCTGACCGGGAACAAGATCATATCTTGAAAATATGCCTAATCTTATTGAAGGTATACCTGCTGTTTTTCCAAATCCCTTCCCTAAACCTATTCCTATTGCAAATTCTCCTAAATTGAGGCTTGCACCCCCTATTATTTCACCTCCCGGGTTGAATAATGAATAAGATATTGGTATAAATCCGTACATTTCTATGTATCCTGAAATGAATTGAAATATTTCTTTGCGAGCTCCGAATGATATAAGGAAATTCGTAGGTATTTCCTTACCTCCATATACTATTCCAGAATTTGCTGAAAAGTTCCTGTATGAGGAGATAAAAATTAGAGATAAAGAAAAAGGATTTGATTTAAAAAATAAATCTTTGTTGCCCGAAGGAATACCAAAGGATACCTCTCCTGATATATCTGATTCTCCTAATTTTCCTATGCTTATTTTATTGCTTATCAGGATATCACCTTGCGAGAAAAATATTTGTCTGTTTTTAGAAATTAAGGACACAGGAGTATAGATTGATATATTCCATAAATTCATAGGCGAGTAGACGACTCCAAAAATTGTTGGAAAAACATAATTTATTAGTTTTTCTGTTTTGACTTCTTCTTCATCCTTTGTAATTGATTTGAATAGAGGAGATGATATAAAATAAGATTTTGTGTATATTCTCCAAACTTCTTTTGGAACTAAATAAGATGTTTGAATGAATGAGAAATCATCATAAGAGTATCTAAAATACGAAAAATTGAGTGAGTAAGATTTTTTCGGAATAAGGAGAGAAGATATAAAAAGGACGATAGATAAAATTCTTGTTTTCTTTGAAAGAAAAATGAGCAGAATCGTGAAGGTAGTAAGTAATATAAATGGTTGGGAATTTGTAGTTTCTTTACCTTTTGAACTGCATCCACCACCTTTGAATATTTCCTCTGGGCTTTTTGATAAAGCTTTCAGTATCACTATTTTTTCTGGGGTAAGCGGGTCATCTGAAATTATTCTCATGTAGCTTTCAAAGTAGCCTGATTTTCCCTGTGGTCTGAAAATTATCTCAACTGTTTTTGCACTTTCGGGTTCAACTTCAAATCTCTGCGGGAATACAAAAAATTTGTCGGAATACAGAGCCAGCGATACTGAAAGCGAAACTTTTCCAGTGTTTTCTATTGGAAATACTACTTTCTTTTCCTCATCTTCAAATATCTTTCCCATATCTATCTCTTCACTTTTTATTTTTATGTATGGCAGTCCTCCATATCCTTTTAGGTAAGTTGTGAGTATTTTTTCCTCAACCTCGCTTATATCTGAACTTTTGGGAACAATAAAATAAAAACTGATGGGCATTTCGTAGTAATTTATTTCTCTTGGAATAAATTCAGCATACACGCTCAGTGATTCTTCGTAGTTTATATTTTTTGGCAGATTAAAATCTATCGTATAAGAGAAGGCTTCTGAATTAACCACTGTTACTTTTGTCAAAATTACAGGGAACAATCCCTGATTTTGTATTGGGATATATTTCTTGCTTGCATTATTTAACCTTACATATCCAAAATTTACTTCATCTGGTATGAAGATTTTAGGAGTGGAACTTCTTCCGGTGAGCATAATTTGGAATTCACTGTTGAACGGGTCAGAGGATGAAATTATAAGTTGAGATGAAAAGCTTCCTTCTTTTAATGGTGCAAAACCTATTTTTATCTCTAATGAAGAAAGAGGCTCTAAAATTAAATTAGCCGAAACTCCTTCAGCGAAAAATTCTGCTGACTTCAAACTTATATCTTTTATGATTAGGTTTTCTGCTCCGATATTTGTTATTTTGATTTTAGTATATGATACTTCAGACGGGAATATAACGCCAAAATCAATTATCTTTTCTCTGATATATATTGTGGGATATGGATTAGATATTGCTTTACCTTTTACATAGGTTGTAAGTATTCCTGTGTTTGAAACGAAAGAAATTTGAGAAGAGAATTCTCCCTCCTTTTGCGGGTAAAACTCTACTGGAATATATAATTTTTTTTGTGGTAAGATTGGAGTTGTTTCTTTTAAATCTACTGAGAAGTTACCATTCTCATCACCTATTATTATCACTCTTGAAATGATTAGAGGGTAGTTTCCTTGATTCTCTATGGAGATAGTCTCTCTTTTTTTTCGGCCGACAAGTGTAACTCCAAAATCTTTTTCATTTTCAAATACAGCTACTGGTTCTGCCCAGATACCTGATATTCTTATTTGAACTGAAATATCTTTATCTGATAATCTTACTTTGTTTTGTGGTAAGATGGAAAAGCTTTGGCCTCTTACGGCATCATGGGGAGAAGTAAAGTTGAAATTGCAATCTACATAGCTCTGTGGCAAAATCCGAGTTATATTACAAGAGAACCCATTTAATATGAATGCTTCTGAAAAGTAAGATTTGTTGTATATTGAAAAATTAACTTGGGCGGTTTCTCCTATTTTTGTCTCTTTCAAATCAAATGACATTGGGTTTGGGAAAATAAAGCTTTCATCAAATCCTTCCCCTTTCAGGATTATAACTTTCTTTATGATGGTAGAACTTGAATCAACTACTGTTATTGAGCAAAGATAAATGCCAGTTGATGGTGGAGAAAAATAAATGGATACTATCCCGGGCGAGGTCAGATTTACTGATTCTGAAACCTGGCTTGGAGAAAACGAAAACGGTTTTTCATCATTTTGGTTAATGTATAAACTTACATTCCATTCTGATAGGTTTATTTTACATTCCTTCTTTTCTCCTTTGAATACGGATCCGCATATAATTTCTTGGAATTCAGCAGGAAATGAGAGTTTAGGTAGAGAAATAAAGATTAAAACGAGGGGAATATAATAAAAAGCAAAAAAACTCGTTGATGTATTAGTTTTCATTTTTTTATCCATTATTCTTTCTCTCTTTTTTTCTTTTTCTTTCTTTTCTTCTTTTTTTCTTTCTTTTTTTGCTTATTTTTTTTCTCTTTATCTTTCTTTTTTACTTTTCTTTTTTCTTCATTCTTTTTTTATTTTTATGTTCTTTGTTGATAATATCTATAAACTTTAATCATTATGAAGATTTTTACACCTGTGATAATTTTTCTTCTTATGATGGTTGGTGTTGGTAGCTATCTTGGTTTGGTTATTGCTCCACCTGATAGACTTCAAAGTGATGCTCAAAGAATAATGTATATTCATGTTCCGAGTGCGTGGGTTGGGCTTTCTTTTATAATAATAAGTGGATTCTTTTCTCTTGTTTATGTTCTCAAGAAGAGAAATTGGGCTGATTATCTTGCGTGGTCATTTGCGAAAGTTGGAGCGGTCTTTACTGCTCTTGCTCTTCTTACAGGTTCAATATGGGGCAGACCTATATGGGGGGTGTGGTGGGTTTGGGAAGCTCGCCTGACTACGACCTTAATCTTATTCATAATTTATGTTGCTTATCTTATGCTCGGTATTGATAAGAATACAAGAGAGAAGACAAAAAGATTGCGCGCGGTTTTTTCCATCGTGGGAGCCGCAAATGTTCCTTTGGTTTGGTTCTCTGTAAAAATATGGAGAACTTTACATCAGCAGTATTCAATAATAGGAGCAGAAGGAAAGCCTTCTATTTCGCCGGAGATGCTGAAAGTTTTGCTTTTTAATATTTTCGTTGTATTCATTTTTGCTGTTTTTGTTGCGTTTTTTGACGGCGTGAAAAACTATTCTAAAAACCTCTCGCAAGTTCGTCAACAACTGATATAACTTTTGAAAAAGATAAGATAAAGTCAAAGCTCTCATTTGCTGCTGAAATATAATCTCTCAAAAACTGCAAGGATTCTCTGTAATTTCCTTTTGCTACCCATATTTCTCCGAGCCTCTTCATAGCTGGCCACATGAACATATCTTTCTCCAAGCTTAAAGAAAGTCTGCTGATTTCGTTCTCTGAAAAATCTCTGTAAAATTGTGAAGCGATAAAGATTCTCACACTTTCGTCTCTGTTCTTTGATGTGCCGGGTAGGGCGATTTTGATTATTTCCATAGCTTTACTTACATTTTTATCTTCAATAAATTCGTTTTCGGTGATAAAATCTGGACCTCTTTTTGAAACAAATCTCAAAATGTAAGATATTCCTTCGTGAATTTTTCCTTGAGATATATTTTGCACGCCTATTTGGAACCATTTATCTACTTCCTCTGGTGAGAAAATGAGTTCATCTTGATTTATTTTTTCTTTTGTTTGTGGTAAAACCTCAGTAATTTTTGATATTACATCTTGTTTGAAATTGTATTTTATCGGGTTGAATTTTGAGTCAGGTCTTATGTTTGCTGCGAGGTATAATCTTATGAGGCGTGATATATATGTTTTCATTTCATATGTCAGTTCTGGCAAAAAAGCGAAAGAAAAGCTTTCTAAAAGTGAATATTTCTCACCTCTTAACAAATTATTTCCTTCTTTTGATAATATATTCAGGTAAAATATTATTCTCTTTTCGTCTTTTGATTTTTTGAAAGATGAGATTACAATAAAATCTGTATCGGGAAAATTTTTGGTATCTTCAATTAGCTCTGTTTTAAATTTGCCCTCTTTTTTTACTTCAAGCAAAAATGCTCTACCAAATGTCCTTGAAACCCATTCTATCTCTTTGTCTGCACTAATGTTTTTAGGTAAGATTATTGATACACTTTGGGAGTTTGCTGTTCCATAGCTTATAAATAAGAAAAGTAAAATTAGAAAAATCGGAATAAATTTCATAACTACTAAAAATTTAAAAAATTTGCTTTTTGCTTTTATGGAAATTGGTAATTTTATAAATGAAATTTGTTGTAATAATTTTATAAATTATTGGGTCTTTGTCCTTACTTTCTCTTTGATTTTTGATTTGGTCTTTGGGGAACCTCATCGTATCTTACATCCGGTCGTAATTACTGGTAAAGTGGTAGCCAAAGTGGATTCTCTTATAAAAAGGGGAAATAAGTTTTTGGAGTTTTTCTGGGGTTTTTTGCTTTTAATTTTGGGTTTGAGCGTTTATCTTTTGCCTTATGTTGCATTAAAGAAAATTCTCAATTTTTTTTATATGAGATTAGAAAATGAGATTTTTTTTGTTTTGAGTTTTGTTTTAGATGTTTTCTTTTTAAAATCAATTTTCGCTATCAGGTCTTTAAAAGACCATGCGTTTGATGTTTTTTCTGCTCTTTTATCAGATGATTTAGCTTTGGCACGCAAAAACGTTGGAAAAATGGTAAGCAGAAATGTAAGTAATTTAGAAAAACCTCATATAATTTCTGCTACTGTTGAGAGTGTTGCGGAAAATCTCGTAGATAGCATAATAGCCCCTCTTTTTTTCTTCTCTTTGGGTGGAATAGAGCTTGCGATAGTTTATAGGGTTGTAAATACTTTGGATGCTATGTTTGGCTACAAGAACGAAAGATATAGATTTGTAGGATTTATACCAGCAAAATTTGACGATATACTAAATTTTATACCTGCGAGATTATCTTTTATTTTCATTTTGCTTTCTTCTATAATTTTGTCTAAAAGTCCAAAGGAAGTTTTAAAAACATTTTTGAAGTTCAGGAAGGTGACACAGAGCCCAAATTCTTATGTTCCTATGACAGCTTTCAGCGGGGCTCTAAAAATTAAACTCGAAAAAATAAATTACTACTCAATTGGAGATTTTAATCTACCCCAAAGTGAAGAGAAAATAAGGGAGGCAGCTCAGCTTATGCTAACTTCATCTGCACTATTCTTAATCTTTTTCGTTATACCTGCAAGAATTATTTTAACTTTGAACTGAACTGACCTCCCTTATGCCCAAATAATTTATATTACCATATAATTCCACCATCAACACTGCATTGGTCAGCAATGGAACTTATCAGATTTCCGGAAGTATCATAAGCTTCAACTTTTATTGACACATCAGGATTGAATGACCTAAAAAGACAAAGCTTATTATTAGAGTTGCATTTGAGGTCAGATATATCCTCTGCAACGGTAATTTCAGGTGGATCAGGTGGAAAATAATTAACAGATTTTATAGTAAGTATTTTTCTTGTGTTGCTGAACGGATCTGCAACCTGAATCCTATCACCTATTGTAAGACCGGTAGCGTCAGAAACTTCTAATCTTTTTCCAGCAGCATCTAATACGTATAAATTCCTATTATTAGGTGATTGAAGAGAGTTTGTAGTTCTCGGAACTACTGCACCATTTTGAGCATCACCCAGAATTGGAGTGTCAAACCATACTATTGAATTAGCTAATCCTTCTATAATTGCTGTGACTTCTATATTAAAGAAAATAGTTCCATCTACTCTTCTGACATCTACTAATTCTCCTACCCATAGCTTTTTAGCTTCATCGTTTAGAAGAAGGAGTTTGTTATCACCGTTTGCGTTCTCTGGATCTGCAGGAATTTTAGCACTCAAAGGCTCTAAATAAACTTGAAGTTGAAGAGACGGCAGGAAAGCAATTGGATCGAAGACCTCACTTATTTTTATTACCTCAAAGTTTCTTGAAGTTATTGTTATAGATTTAGCAGAAGTTAAACGCTCTAAAAACTGAACTTGAATAGTTCTTGTCCCAGCACTGTAATTTGGTGTAGTAATTAAGCAGTTTGTGATTCTTGGTGGTGTGTTATCTTGTATTGTGAACGGAGTTGGTATGTTTTCTGGATTACAAACTTCCTCATCGTTCAAATTAACGGGAACAACTGCAATATAGTATTTTTCCCCATAGGAAATATCGAATGGGAGTGAAGTAAAGTCTAGTGAAGCTACCCATTTGTTTAGGTGAGGAATATACTGGATTACTACCCCTGCTGTTGGTTCTTGCCATATTCCCGACCCTTTAAGTTTTTCAGACTCTTTGAGATACTTTACTTTGAATTCTTTAATTCCTCTCACAGCAGGAGGATCCCATATGAGGATTGTTTGGCTAGTGGATGTTATTATGAAGCCGTCAAATCTATCTGGAGCAGGAGAGTAGTATATGACTTGTAGAAATGGTGGTGGAAAAAATAGAGGGGGTTCAAACGAGACAGCTGTTACTGAACCTGGGAGATATGGGGTTATATCTGGGCATGCAAGCCCTCGCGGTGCGTTCGGATCATATGCTATAAAGTTGTAAAAATAAGGTCCCGTAAGAGTTTCCCCCTTTTCCCCAAATGCGTTGTTTACTGTAAGTAGGCAGTTTCCGAGAATTCGGCCTGCTGGGTCTATTTCTACTTCTGCTCCAGTTATATTTGCTGTTAAGTTTACAGGGAAACCGTTGCAGATAAGTTGAGCATTTATTCCGGTTATTTCTTTTGAGAATATAAGTTTTATATTTTCATCGGGCGAAATGAACTGACCAACTGCAACCGATGAATATACTATCTCCAGAGGTTTGAGTTGTAAGACTACTTTTCCTTTCGTTTTGATCTGGCTTACATTTACTTGGGCAGTGCTTATGTCATAATCTTCTTCTGAACCTTGTGGAGGAAAAGCTAAAAGTTGAACGAAATCAATAGCTGGAATTCCACTTGTGATTTTTACTGGACTTGTCTGACTCGTTATAGATGCTACCGATTCGTTTAGGCTTACACCAAGATACAAAGCTATTTGGGGGGAAGGTAGAACTAAAACACGAGAGCCTGCAACTGGTTTGTTGTCTTTATCTACTACTTCAACTTCTATTTCTGCTGGAGGGAAAAGAACAACATCCTGTCTTTTGACCCTTTTCTGAACTGCGATATCAGTATTAGTTCCTATAAGGAGTTCTGAGAACGATATTGAAGCTCTTGAAGGAACGAACCCACTCTTTTCGACCACATAGGTTATGACTGCATCAGCAGGAAGCTCTCCAAGTCCTATTGAGAACCTATATAATCCGTCCTTTTCTGATTTTATCTTATCTCCTGTTGGGAGTATGGTAATTTCTGCATCTTCTATTGGATTTCCTGTGTAGTCTTTTACATATCCATATACTGTGACTGTATCTTCAGATACTTCAAAGAATATCTTTTCTTCCCTTCTGCAACCGGAGAAGAAGGTTATAAAAAGAGCTGCCAAAACTAAAAAGGCTGTTTTTTTCCCTGTCATGTTAATCCACCTCCTATTTTTGTTTTTTATCAATACATTTTAAAAAAATATTTAAAAAATATTTTTCAATTTTTCAAGTTTTTTTTCCTTGTTTTGTTTTTTATTTTCACCTTTTTTATGCCTCACCTAAAATTTTCCCACTACCAGTTCTTCATAGTCTTCTGCTAATTAGCATGGTGTATTTTGTTATAATAAATTTTGCCAATAAATGACAAGAGCAATCTATCTATACAAATTGCTAACAAATTGAATGACAACAAAAGGTTAATATGGTTAAGTCTCGGGAGATTATATGAGTTTTCCGCTTTTCAAAGTATATATAGTAACTGCGACCGTTACAGTAATTCCTTCAGGTATGGGAGTAGAAATAGGAGCAGGGAGTAGGGGGCAGGTCAAATTCACCCCAACCCCCACTCCTTTTTCTCGTGATTACTCTGGCTTTACTGTAAACTTTGTCTCATGTGATACATGAGATGGTTCTGCTTTTATCCTTCCTATTATTTCTTCGCATTCAGGCAAGTTATCAAGCCAAGGACCGTTATCACAATACCTGTTTTCAGCTACACCGCTTTTCAAAGCATATATGGTAACCGTGACCGTGACAGTAATCCCATCTGGATACCAATTTATGGGGGAATTCATTATTTCCCAACGGTCAAATTCCATTTTTGCATATTCGTCATTGATGTAAAGTCCTGTCCACCACATGGGATTCCTCACTATTTCTATTCTTGTAGAATTATCTGCATAGTCCCACTTCTTCACTGTTACTATGTCGTAGGGTGTAAGGTCATATGCGAGCAGGTCAGCAAATATTGTGGCTTGCTTTTCATAAACTGTCATATCTATGGAGTATATCTTATCTTTTGGGTTTTGGCCTAAATGGTCTTTGAAAGTTACAGCAAGAATAGGCTTTGAAGAAACAACATAGACAACTGTTGTATCAGTTGAGACTTCACCTTTATCATCTTTTGCTATCACGGTTATTGTGAATACCCCCGGTGTTGAGTAGATATGTGTCTTTTTGTAGATTGTTCTCCCGTTACGTGTTACTATTTGATCTGCTGACCCGAGAGTTTCGGCATCATTTCCATCTCCCCAATCAACTTTTACTTCAGATATTGAGCCATCAGGGTCCGAAACTCCAACATAGAGAGTAACTTCTAAAGGTGCTTCGCCTGATGCGTTATCAGCTTGAATGCTTATATTTGGTGGATTATTTTCTGGTTCAATTCCATATTTTATGTTTATGGTTAAAGAAGCAGTGTTTGTTAATGGGTAGGGAGCATTTAATACTGCATCATGTGCTGTCATTTTTATCGTGTATGCTCCTTCTTTTGAGTATTCGTGACTACCTGCGCACCCAAATACTTGCTCTTTTACACCATCTCCCCAATCTATCATTACGTAACCTATCCCTTGTGAATCCATGCAATCAGCCTTAATATAGACGTCGGAATATGGCATAAAGTCAGTCGCCTCTTTTGTGAATGTCAAGTCGGTGTATGCTTTGAGGTTGGAGACTAATGGTTTATCGTTTGTTATGATTTGGAGTTCAGTGCTTGATGAGCCATTTTTATCGAAGGCCGAAACTCTAACTTTGAACGTTCCTACGGAGTTGTAGGTATGAGATGCATATGCTACGTTTTCTTTGAGGTTTTCAGTTATATCTTCTTGAGTTCCATCGCCATAGTCTATTATGAGTTTTGAGATACTACCACGAGCTGGGATAGCGGTTATTGTGAATGAAACTGAGAGAGGAGCTTCACCGTAAGTTTTGTCAGCTGAGACAGATACAAGCGGTTGCCCTGTAGGTGGCATTTCTTCAAGATTAGTACATGCCGTTACTAAAGAGAGGGCTAATACCCCCCAATTACCGCTATTATATACCTTGTGTTGCTTTTCCTCATGGTTATATTACCTCCTTTGAAAAGTACTTTTTCATCCTATACTATAAGCATTTATAAAAATTCTTTGGGAAAAAAGTTGAGTTTGTTGAATTTGACAATTTGACAAAAATTTTTGATTGTTTATCTTAACATTGCCTCAGAAGAGGGGGGGGGGAACTATTATGAAGTGGATGGAGAAGAATTTGATGTTTATTTATTTATTATTAGAAGAAGAGTTAATTTTGTATTTTGTGGAGATTCTGAGAGATTTGATAAAATCGTTCCAGCTTTTAACCATTATCACTTCTTTTTTTATTTTCTTCAATTTCTTTATATCGTCAATATTTTCTAAAAGTTTTTTTACCTGTTTAGATTTTAGTTGTCCGAACTTTACTTGAATATCCATCAAAATCGCCTCTTTTAGACCTTCTTTTAGCCCCTCTTTTATTCCTTTAAGTATCCCTCTCTGCTCACCTTCTTTCAGACCTTTTTGTATTCCTCTCCGTTCGCCCTCTTTATATAAAAAAGTTTTTGTTATGTCTACCTGAATTGGCATACTTTTTAATTTTATCTTAATATCAAATAAGCTTGCTAAAAAGCTTATACCATCAATATATTTTTTATAACTTTCTCCTCTCTTTTCTCAATTTTTGCTATCTTTTCCATAACATCTTTGATTATCTTATATTTCTCTTTGAATTTACCAGCTAAGATAGCTAAAATGACCTCTTCTGGCTTATCGCTTTTTAAGAACACATCAGGATTTATTTTCTTCATATTTACTACGATGAAATTGAAAGATAAGTTGCGAAGTTTAAGAGTATTGGGAGGGGGGCAAAGAAATATTTGAACATTCTTTCAGGTAAAGTTTTATCTTTTTGAGCTTGGATTTCTAATTGAAATATTTTATTTGAGACTTCAAGCAAAAAATCGGCTCGTAAAGTTTTCAAAAATCTAATTTCTTCTGGTAAAAATTTGACTTTTCCCTTTGCTTCTAATTTTTCTCCTGTTGCTAATTCAATGACTTTTCCTATTGAATGGGAGATAATTTCCTTCAAAATTGGGTCAAATCTTTTTATTTCTTTCGGAGGGATTTTTCTTTGCTTTTTCATTTTTTTCATTTAGGGGAAATAAATTAAACACACATACTATAATTCGCTACTTCCATTTTCATTCAATCAGAAGAACAATTTTTAACATAGGAAAAGATAATATATCACGCAACTTTGGACATTTTTTAGATTATTTTGCAGGGGGTCTAATTTTTCGAGAAACTTTTTACACAACAAAAAAATAAGATAACTGAGTGCTTTTAGTTGTTATTAAGAAAGAAAGTTAGATAATTTTGTTTTTGATTTCATCCTCTATTTTTGCTCTTATCTTTATTCCGAAAACATCGCAATGAATTTTCTCACATAGGGAAGTAATTTTCCAAAAGTCTTTTTCTGTGGTGAGTATTATATCTGCTTTCTTGCTTTTTATTTTTTCTGCCGCATCTTTGAGTTTGGGTAGTGTTATGGGGGCATGATCTCGGAATTTTATGTGTTCATATATTTTCACTCCGAGTTTTTGTGCGGTTTTTTCAAATCTTGATGGTATTGCGATTGAAGATACGCAGATTGCCCTTGCGCCTTTTATTTTCTCTTTACTTTCTTCTTTTAGTTCTTTTTTATTGCAGTGTAAGATACTTTCTATATATGTAGAAAAGTAATATATTTTCTTTGCGTATTTCTTTATTTTCTTTTCCTCATAAGAATTTTTGATTTTATCTTCAAGTAAAACTATATCTGCCCAGAGCAAAGATACAAGAGGTTCTCTTAGCGGACCGAAAGGCTGAATTAAAAGGTTCCCAAGACTTTCTTTTGTGAAAGAGATTATTTTTATTTTTGGTTCAACAAGGGCAGAAAAAAAATCATCTAACAAAACATAATCTGCAATATTACTAATAAGATCTAACGCTTTTTTTCTGTTTTTATTTGCGTAAACTGGGAAACCATTTTTTACATACAAAATCACCTCATCTGAAACTTCATGGAAATTTGTCGCTTTATCTTCTGGGGAAAAAAGACCAAATATTTTCCCACCGTATCCAGAATGAACTATACCTACTTTTTTCCCTCTTTTCCTGAGTTCTTCTGCCAAAGATAAGGTTATTGTTGTTTTCCCAGCTCCTCCTAAAGCTAAGCTACCTATTCCTGCTGATGGAAAATCAAGCTTCTCTTTCTTAAACAAACATCTTCTTAATAATGTCGCTAATCCTACGAGAGATGAGGGTATTTTGAGCATTAGTGATAACGGGTATTTATTTTCATACCAGAAATCCGGTGCTTTATTCAACACTCAAAAATAATAATTCTTTCTGATAAATTTTGGTATTTTCTGCTTTGGAATATTTTTTATTTTTTTTATTTTTTTAATAGTTTTTGTTCTTTGAGGCTCCTATATCTTTTATTTATTTTTAGTTAGGTTAGAGTATTTTTTTTGATGAGATTTTTAGTTTGTAAATGGTTAAACTGAAATTGTAATTTTTGAAAAGTTTTTTGATTTTTTGGTGAGAGATGCTGACAATGATATATCTGCAACCCCCTCAAAAATAGGCTGTTAAGTTTTTTTGTTTACTATTGAACCTCCTTTTATCTTTTTGAAAGAGTTTTTCATATTTTCATTCTCTATATTTACCATTATTTCATAGTATCTTTTGAGTATTTGAAATTTTTCTTTGACCTCGTGGAGTTTTTTTGATATTTTTTGTAGGTCATTTTTTTCGTAGTTTTGAAGAAGATAAAATATTTTTCTCATTTTGAACAAAGTTTTTTCTAACTTTTCCGCACTATCTTTGTATTTTTGTTCCTTTATCAGTTCAAATATATCACAAGCTGCTTTCTCTATGTATTCCAATATTTCCGTTACACTTTCTTGCTTTTGGATTTTTTCTATTTCGCTTATTTTTTCTGCTTCATTTATTTTTTCTGTTTCCATCCCTATAAAAAAGTTCAATCGGAATTTTTGTAAAATTTTTCTTGTAATGAAATTTCAGGAGAAAACCTATACGGGGCTTACTTCAAGCAGTTTGAATATTACTGCTTACATTACAAGAAAGAGTAGGGGAAAAATAAAGATTAATTTACCTTTTTTGGTTCAAGTTCTTGCTCCCGCTATATCTTTATTTTTTATATTAGGTTTTGCTTTTTTACCTTTTTTCCTAAATATTGAGGCAAAGAGGTTAAGGATAGAAAATGTATCTTTTATTTCCCAACTTGTAAGAGAAGATATTTTGGATTTTTTTGAAGAAAACTCTGGGGATGATGTCAGAGATTTAATTCATTCTGTTTTTTCCGCATGTGAGAAAAGCTTGTGGACAAAATCTTGTCAAGTTGATTTTGCTCTGCCGGACATCATATCTGTAAAGTTTGAAGAAATTGTTCCTGTGGCCTTCCTTTTAGATGGAGATAAGATTTTCATAGTTTCTCAATATGGAGAAAAAATTCAAACTCCTATTTTAATATCTGAAATGTATGAGAAAGGTATAAATACTTTCCCTATTCCTTTTCTAATAATTAAGTCGGAAAATTGCTCTCTGAAAGAAATTTCCGATTTTTTGAAGTATTTATATGATGTAAAGAAAAACTTTGCAGATCAAGTCGTTTGTCTTGATTTTTCTGTTGAGGTATATTCTCGTCAAGGATATAAGATAATCCTCCCACGAGATGAAATGAAATATGCATTTTCAAGGTTTTTGAATGTTGAGAGTAAAATTCAGAAAGAGGGAATTAGTGAGGTTGATTTTCGTGGAAATGGTAAAGCTTTTATAAAGTAGCTTTGGCTGAAATGAAAATTTATGAATTTGCAAAATCTGTAAATTGCGTAAAGTGATAAAGTAAAACGAGGACTAATGATGGTATATTTGAAAATAAAATTTGAAAATTTTGAAAACTATTTGTAATATAGAATTTATATATGAATTTTGAAGTTTTTATTTGTTATTGTTAGCTTATGTTGTTTTTTGCCTTTTTATTTATTTTTTGCTTTTATTAGTTGGATTTTTTAGCATTGCATTTGAAGATTTGTAAAATTGAAAAAAACAAAAAAGAAAAAGGAGGAGGAATTTCATTATGGCAAATGAAGGAAAATATATAGTCGGGCTTGATATAGGAACAACAAAAGTTTGCACAATTGTAGCGGAAAGAACAGATGCAGGTTTGAATGTCGTCGGGGTTGGTCTTGCTCAATCTCAGGGTATGAAAAAAGGTATGGTATATGATATAGACCAGATGACTGAGTGCATAATAAGATCGGTTTCCGAAGCAGAAAAGATGATAGACGATAAGATTCAAGATGTCGTCATAGGAATTGCAGGAGAGCATATATCAGGATTTAGTGCAGAAGGTATGGTCTCAACTCCTTCTGGTGTAATTACTGAGAGAGATGTCAAAAGGGTAATTGATAGCGCAAAGGTTGATAATATCCCACCAGATAAAAAAATAATTCATATAATCCCACAGGAATTTATAGTGGATGACCAAAGACATATTTTGAAGCCGGTTGGGATGTATGGAAGAAAACTCAAAGCAAATATATATATAATAACAGGAAATTTGCACGCAATAAAGAATATAATAAGGTGCTGTGAAAGAGCTGGACTCGCGGTGAGAAATATAGTCCTACAATCAATAGCATCAGCCGAAGCAGTCTTGTACCCAGAAGAAATGGAGATAGGAACTGTTCTGGTAGATATCGGGGGAGGAACTACTGATGTTGCTGTATTTTATAACGGAAGCCTCGTTCATACAGTTGAAATAGATATAGCTGGAAATCATATAACAGGAGATATAGCAGTAAGATTCGGAATCCCCAGAAGTGTTGCGGAGGAGGTCAAGAAAAAATATGGCTGTGCAAGCGCAAATCGTGTCTCAGAAAAAGAAATAATTCAAGGAGTAAGAAAAGCAGGACCAGGTCAGCTCACTAACATTATGAGAAAAGAACTCGCAGAAGTTATCCAGCTCAGAGTAGAAGAAATATTTGATAGAGTAAAATCAGGCCTTGATTCAAGTCCTTTCCCAAAATATATAAGACAGGTCGTTCTTACGGGAGGAAGTTCTCAAATACCGGGTATTGAGGAAATAGCGGAAAAAATCATAGGTTTGCCTGTGAGAATAGGATATCCTCAAACTATAAGCGGTTTGCACGATCTTGAAAGTCCTATATTTGCTACTGGTGTTGGATTAGTTGTGTATGCTTCAAAGAATGCTCCAATATATGAAACTAAACCCTATACATCTGGAAAAGGGTTTTTCAGTAGGTTCAAAGAAAAAGTAAGGCAGTGGTTTTCATTTTTGTTCTCATAATAAAAAAGGAGGTGAAAAGAAAATGGATTCTTTTAGCCAATTCAAACCAGTAATAAAGGTCATAGGAATAGGGGGAGGTGGTGGAAACATCGTCAATACTTTATGTGAGGTAGGAATAGAGGGAGTTGAACTTATAGCAGTCAATACTGATGCGCAAGTTCTTGCTTTGAACAAAGCTCCTACGAAAATTCAAATAGGTTCAAAACTTACGCGGGGACTTGGTGCCGGCGGAAATCCAGAAGTTGGTAGAAGATCTGCCGAGGAGGATGCAGAAAAAATAAAGCAACATCTTGAAGGTGCCGATATGGTCTTTCTCACTGCTGGAATGGGAGGTGGAACAGGAACAGGAGCTATCCCAGTAATAGCTCAGATTGCAAAGGAAGAGGTGGGAGCTTTGACAGTTGCAGTGGTCACGAAGCCTTTCTTCTTTGAAGGTAAAAGGAGGATGGATAATGCCTCTCGCGGAATTTCTGAGTTGAGAGAATTCGTAGATACTCTGATTGTAATTTCTAACGATAAACTCTTTGAAATCTGCGGTAAAAACATATCTATAAAAGAGAGTTTCAGAATTATTGATGATATTCTTGTTAGAGCGGTTAAATCTATATCTGAACTCATAACTCAACCAGCGCTTATAAATATTGATTTTGCAGATGTTAGAACGGTTATGCAAGACAAAGGTTATGCTTTGATAGGTTCGGGCGAAAGTGATGAGACAAACAAAGACGGAAGAGCGGTAAAAGCTGCAAGGTTTGCAATAGAAAATCCTCTCCTCGATGGAGATATAAAGATAGATGGAGCCACTAATGTGCTTTTGTGTATATCAGGCGGTGAATCACTTTCTTTATATGAAGCAAAAGAAGCCGCTGAATCTATAAGAGAAAGGCTTGCAGAAGACGCTAACATAATTTTTGGAGTCTCAATAGATGAAAAACTTGGGGATAGGGTCAGAGTTATTGTTGTTGCTACCGGACTTAATGAAAGAATAAAGGTTGTTCAAGAACCAGAGACTAAAACTGAAATTACAGAAATTGCAAAGGATGGGAAGGATTTCTACGATATACCTTCATTTATGAGAAGAAAAAGAAAAATTGTCTGATAGTCCCACTTTAATATTGCTATTTATCTCATTTTATTACTATTTTATTTTTTCTTATTTTTAAGATTTTGATGAATAAATTTTTCTATTATGGAAGAGCTTAATAAACTCAAAAGCATTGATTTAACATCTTGTGATGAGGAGGAAATAGTAGAACTTTTTGACATTATCGAGGCAAAAGTCAATGAACTTTCTAATAATGATTTGAAAGACTTCTTTTATATTTTAGTTGAGATTTTATCAAAGAGAAAAGGAATAGCAGGGAAACGCGCACACGAAATATTATCTTCTCTTTACCCAAGAATGAGGGAGGATATAGTATCTCTCCTTTGGTCGGATATACCTTATATAAGGAATTCTGCTTTAGCTATAATAGCCTATCACAGAGATAGAGATATAGTTTTAAGGTTGCTCAAAGATAAAGATAAAGATATAAGGAAGTTCGGAATAGATATAGCTTTTGAGATGGGAGATTCTGAGATCTTAGAAAAGGCTTTTGATGATGAAGATCCGAATGTTGTTGTGTCAGCTGCTGAATATTTGGCCCGGCTTGGGTACGAAGGAGCATTAGACAAAATAGTAAATAAGGTTATTAGTATTCCCCCAGAAAATCTGTACGAACTTCTTTTTATTTTTGAATCTCTTATAAGACTGGCGTATCCTGGTACTCCTGAACTTATTGAAAGAAAATTTCATGATTTGTCTGATCCAATAATAAAAGATATATACGTAAGAGCCTGTGGGGTATCAAATAATAAAAAGTACATAAACTATCTTCTTTCTGTGTTAGATGATGAGAGTGTAAGAAAAAATGCCATTGATAGCATCTTCTCTATCGTAAGAAATGTCAGTGTTTCAGACCAAGAAAAAGAAAATATAAAAAAGGAAATAGAAAGCAGATTTACAAAGATGTCCCCTGAAGAGCTTGAAATTGCTGGTAAAATTATTCAGACAATTTAGATAAAATCAAATTTTTGGTTTTTCCATCTGTCATCCATTCATTTTACTTTTGTCTCTCATCCTTTTCTCTAATTGGGGTATTCCGAGAATTTTCCTGTATTTGACAACTGTTCTTCTTGATATATCTATGTTGAATTTTTCTTTTATTTTTTTTGCGATCGAAGAATCTGAAAGCGGATTTGCTGGGTCCTCGTTCGCTATAAGCTTTTTTATTTCGCTCAAAATAGCATCTCTTGAAACTTTTATTTCTCCCCTATTAAAACCTCGTGAAAGAAACTTTTTCAATTCAAAAATTCCATATGGAGTTTTAACATATTTATTTGTTATGGCTCTATCTATTGTTGATTTTGAAATCCCACACATCTTTTCTAAATCTTCAAGAGTCAGAGGTTTTATTTTTTCTATTTCGCCTTTCTCTAAAAACTCATCCTGGTATGAGAAAATTGCTTTTGCAACTTTTAAAAGTAAATCTTCCCTCTTTCTCATCCCCTCAACATAATTTCTGGCTCTTTGGAGCAATTCTTCTAAAATTTCTCTTTTCTCCTTCTGTATATTTTTTTTTGATTCTTTGTACCAACCCTCTTTTTGCCAGCTTGATAGACTTACCTTCAAAGTTCTCTCTGGTATTATATATGTTTCTCCTTTATCTTTAAAAACATGTAAATCTACCTTTTTCGGTACAGATATTATTTCACTTTTTAAAAATTCAAACGTTGGGAATAATGGAAGCTTTACATGTTTGGGCAAAGGTAATATCTCATTTTCTGAAAGCAAAATTTCATTATTCAAACTATGATTCCTTTCATCTTTTTGTTGTTGATTTATCCTTTTGTTCTTAATTTCTTCTATTTTCGATTTTATATTTTCGAATTCATCCTGGCTGAGAACTTTTGAGAGCATGAATAGAAAATACTCTTCTGCATTTTTACTTCCAAGTCCGGGAGGGTCAAGCTCCATAAATCTTTTTCTTACATTTTCTATTTCTTCTTCTGTTGTTGATATTCCTTCTTCTTCAAGTTCTTTCTTTATTTCTTCAAGTGATTTTGCAATGTATCCTTTCTCATCTAATGACCAGAATATTCTTTCTGCTATCAATATCTCTTTTTCATTTGAAAATTTGCTGTATATTTGGGGGATAACCTTTTCATCTATTGATGAATAACCCTCAATATTTTCTGTTGTTTTTTCAATTATTTTTTCTAAATCTTCGTTTTTAGAGAAATTGGCTATATAGTTATCATCGCTATAATAAAATTTCTCTTCTTCATAGCCGTATTCAAAATCTTCGTTTTGCTGAATTCCATATGATAATTCAGTTAAATTTTCTGATGAGAAATCTAAATCGGAGTTTGATTGTTCATCTTGATTTACTATTGTTTTTAGGTTATTTCCCTCCGTTTCGTATTCTACTTCAATAAAAGGGTTTTCCGATGCTTCTTTTTTAATTTGCTCTTCAAGTTCGTGTATGGGTAAAGTTATGAGTTTAAGTTGAATAATAATGGATGGAGTTATTTTGAGCTTTAAAGAAGGTTTTTGTTCAAGTTGGAACTTCATCATATATAAGAAAATTTTAATAAAAAAACTGTCAGTTCAAGGGTAAATTAAATTTTTTGATATGGTGACAGGGGAGTTTTTTAGGTTTTTTAGGAAAAGAGGGAAACAAAAAAGAGCTTTCACTCTTATAGAAATAATGGTTGTTGTCCTTATAATAGGATTGCTTGCAGGGCTTGTTGGAATAAATGTCGTAAGATATTTTGATAGAGCAAGAGAAAGAACTGCGAGAACTCAAATAAATATGATTCAGCAAGCCATCGAGCTTTATAGGATGGAAAATGGAAGGTATCCAACAACAGATGAGGGAATTCAGGCTCTGGTCTCAGGTGGATATCTCAAAGGTAAGCAAGTACCAAAGGACCCATGGGGATCTGATTATTACTACGTCTCAGACGGAAATACATTTACTTTAAAATCTCCGGGACCAGATAAAACTCTTGGTACAGGTGATGATGTTTCGGCGGAGTAAGGGTGGTTTTACACTTATTGAGATCTCCGTTGTTGTGGCTATTATAGCTTTGTTCTTTGGGCTTGTATTCCCACGAATCCCAATATTCAAAGAAGAGGAAACAAAATCTCAGGCAAGGAAAATTTCCAACTTCATCACGAACATAATAGATAATACTTCAAGGAACAAAAAAAGTTTAAAACTTGTTATCTCAAAGAACGAAAAAAAATTTGAACTCCATGAATGTATNCCATTGGGGATGAAGGATGAGGAAAAGCAAAAACTTGAAGAGATTCAGAAGCAAATCAAAGAAACTTTTCTTTTCCCACTTTTTGGACTGCAAATTGAAGCTCTCTCAGGTGCTTGCGAATGGAAAAAAACAAAGGAACTGAAAATTTCATCTGAAATAACAAAAATATTTGTCGATGGAGAAGAAACATTCGGGAAAGAGGTCGATATATTATTTCAACCTGCAAGAGTTCCATTGCTTGAAATCGAACTCGAAAAAAAAATATGGGTGAATCTCAACCCCTACACCTTCAAGATATCAATAGGAGATAATCCAATACATATAGTCAGATTTTAAGTTTTGATTGGTTGTATTATTGTTGTTATCGTTGGCTATTTTCTGTCCGTTATGTTTCTTGATTTTTTATTTCCTACTATTACCATATTAAAGATTTCTGTATGAGGGCAGGTGATTTAAAGGTCGGAGTTTTTATTGAAATAGAAGGTAAGATATATGAAGTTGTGGATGTTGAAAGACAAAAAGTGGCTCAAAGACAACCACATATTAAAACGAAGCTGAAAGAAACTATAACGGGAAAAGTTATTGAAAGAACATTTGTTTCCTCCGATGAATTAAAATCTCCCGATGTAAGTTTGAGATATGCTAAATTTCTATATTCTGATGGAGATGAGTTTGTTTTTATTGATTCGGAAACATATGAAGAATACAGGTTCAAGAATGAAGTCGTCAAAGATATTGCCGTTTGGTTTATAGAAGGCGTAGAATTCCAAGTAATTGTAGCAAATCAATCACCTATTGCAATAAGGCTTCCAAAGGTTATCGAGCTTGAAGTCGTTGATACTCCNCCAGGAATAAAAGGAGATACAGAATCNGGTGGTATAAAACCTGCTGTGTTGTCAAATGGAGTTGTTATTCAGGTNCCTCTACATGTGAAAAANGGTGAAAAAATAAAGGTTAATCCTGAAAAGAACGAGTATTTAGGGAGAGCATAGTAAGAAGAAGGAAAAATATAGATAGTATTTGGGAAGAAAAAACAAAAGCTAATATTTTTCCAGTATCAGGGTAAATTTTCCCGAGAACCGAACTGCCAACAAGAAAAGAGATCCCGTAGATTGTATGGAATATTCCAAAGAATATGCCTCTTTTTTCCTCTGGAGTTATTTGAGCTACTGACGACCTCATTACGCTCTCCGTCATCCCTATGTATAATCCCCAGATTATACAGCCTATATAAAAGTTTTCAGATGAAAATATAAATATGCTTGATAATATGGATGATATAGGCATGATAACGAGAACTAATAATTTCCATCTATCTTTCATTTTATCAAATATTAAGCCTATGGGTATGGCTGATAGTGCATCTACTATCATAGCTAACGAAAAGAGTTGAGGTATAATAAAGTCTTTGACTCCGTTTAGTTTCATATGATAGGATATGAGCTGAAAATTAAGTGACGAAAAAATTGTGAGTGCAGAAAAAACAAAGAAAAAAACAACAGGAGNTTTTTTCCATTGACCTACCTTATTTCTTTTGTCGGTCTCTTCTTTTTCCTTTTCTTTCTTTTCCCAATTTGTTTTATCTTTTTCTTTACCGTGTAAATCTGAAAATTTATATTCTCTCTTATATATTTTTTCTGCAAAGATAAGGAACGAAAACGATATTATAGCGGGGACAAAAAGACTTATGAAAGAATATTTGTATCCAAATTTTNCTANTATAAGAGATATTATAAATGGTCCAATTACTGCGCCGATCTGATCTAATGATTCATGGATTGCAAAACCTTTGCCGTATCCTACATTCTTTGATGCAAATGATAATATTGTATCTCTGGCTGGACTTCTTATTGCTTTACCTAATCTTTCTATTAGTATAAGTGCAATGGCGAACTCCCGTTTTTGTGTGAAGGCAAGCAGAGGTAAAGAAAAAAGACCTAAAAAGTATCCTAAAATTGTTAACAACCAGTAATTTTTTAACCTATCCGATATATATCCAGCTAAAATTCTCAAACCATATCCTACAAATTCTCCTAAGCCTCCCGTAAGAGAAACTAAAAATGTCCCAGCTCCTAAACTTGCGAGAAAAGGACCTGATATACTCCTTGCACTTTCGTAAGTTATGTCTGCGAACAAAGAGACTAATCCTAAAAGAAAAATTATTTTCATAGTATAGCTGTTAGAAGCAAGATGTTTTATTTTTTTATTTTTGAAATCGTTTCGTGGTAATCTTGTTATAAGCAAAAAAATAATTATATAAAATTGAAATAATTGAAAAAAATATTTTTGTAGAGCAGAAGCAAATAAAGTGAAAGAAGGAGGTTTTAAAATCATGAGGGATGGAAAATCTAAAAAAACAAAGTATGAGATTCTTTTAGAGAAGGAAAGTATCTTACTTGAAGCTGGTGGTAAAGATAAAATAGAAAAACAACATAAGGAAGGAAAACTCACAGCCCGCGAGAGAATCAATCTCCTCTTTGATGAGGGAACATTTGAAGAAGTTGATAGGTTCGTTGAACACAGAATAACCGACTTTGGAATGGAAAGTAAAAAGGTTCTCGGAGATGGAGTTATAGTGGGATATGGTAAAATAGATGGAAGACTGGTCTTTGCTTTCTCACAAGATTTTACGGTTTTCGGAGGATCACTCGGTGAGATGTTTGCAAAGAAAGTTTGTAAGGTGTTTGATATGGCAGCCAAAACAGGCTCTCCTATAATAGGACTGAATGATTCAGGAGGTGCAAGAATACAGGAAGGAGTCCTTTCTCTCGGAGGATACGGGGATATATTCCTCAAAAATGTAAGATATTCAGGGGTTATACCGCAAATTTCTGCTATTATGGGACCTTGTGCAGGCGGTGCTGTTTATTCACCAGCTATAACAGATTTTATTTTCATGGTCAAAAAAACGAGCTATATGTTTATAACCGGACCAGATGTAGTAAAGGCTGCCACTTTTGAAGAAGTAACGAAGGAGGAGCTTGGAGGTCCGGAAGTTCATATGGAAAAATCTGGGGTCGCTCATTTCCTTGCAGCAAATGATGAAGACTGTATAGAGAAAATAAGAAAACTCCTTTCTTATTTGCCAAGAAACTATCTTGAAGACCCGCCGTTTGTACCATCAGAGGACCCCGAAAATAGACTGACCGAAGAGCTAAAAACTATAATACCAGAGGACCCGAATGTAGCTTTTGATGTGAGGGATGTTATAGAGGTTGTTGTTGATAAAGATTCTTTCTTTGAAGTTCAGAAAGATTTTGCTCAAAACATAGTAATTGGTTTTGGTAGGATAGGAGGAAAAGTTGTTGGAATAGTTGCGAATAATCCCGCTCATCTTGCTGGGTGTCTTGATATAAACTCATCTGAAAAGGCAGCAAGATTTGTAAGGTTCTGCGACTGCTTTAATATACCAATTATAACTTTCGTTGATGTCCCAGGATTTCTCCCAGGGAGCGCTCAGGAGCATAACGGAATAATAAGAAGAGGAGCTAAACTTCTTTACGCTTACGCAGAAGCAACAGTCCCAAAGATAACTTTGATAATGAGAAAATCTTATGGTGGAGCGTATGTCGTTATGGGGTCAAGGCATCTTTTAGCTGATTTCGTTTTCGCCCTACCACAAGCAGAAATCGCAGTCATGGGACCTGAAGGGGCTGTTGATATAATTTTCAGGAAAGAGATAAAAAACGCAAGGAAACCGGAAGAAGCGCGAGCTAAATTCATTGAAGATTACAAAATCAAGTTTGCTAATCCATGGAAAGCTGCATCTTATGGTTTCATAGACGATGTCATAAAGCCGGAAGATGTGAGAAAAAAAATATCAGCTGCCTTGAAAGCTTTGGAGGATAAAGTAGAAAAATTACCACCTAAAAAACATGGAAATATCCCACTATAAAAAGATAGTTTTCCTCTTCCCAGGCCAGGGTAGTCAATTTATCGGAATGGGAAAGGATTCTTTGGATTCTGATTTGGTCTCTTCTTTTATAAAAAGGGCAGACGAAATCTTGGGAGATAACCTCTCTGAAATTATGTTCTCTGGACCTGAGGAGAAACTAAACCTGACTGAAAATGCTCAACCTGCTATTTTTACTTTGAGCTATGCGCTTTTTCAATTTTTAGAAGAAGAACTCAAAAGGCTTGATGTAGGTTTAAACAAAATAGGGGTAGGACATAGTTTGGGAGAATATACTGCGGTATGTGCAGCTGGTGCTATATCATTTGAAGATGGAGTAAAGCTCGTGAGGGCAAGAGGAAAATTTATGCAAGAAGCCGTCCCGGTGGGAGAGGGGGCTATGCTGGCTGTTATGGCTAATACCAGCCAAGTTGAAGACTTATTGAATAAATACCAGATAAGAGATGTTTGGGTTGCCAATATAAATTCAGAAAATCAAGTGGTCGTATCCGGAAGAACGGAGGGAATAAGGGCTTTTGGTGAAATAATGAAATCTATGAAGATAAGATTTGTACCTCTGAGAGTTTCTGCTCCATTCCATTGTCCTCTGATGGAGCCTGCGCGGGAAAAACTATCACAAATTATGAACTCAATTGAAATAAAAAATTTAAATTTCAAAGTTATTTCTGCTCATACATTAGAGTTTTATTCAGAAAGTAATGTTAAGGAAACCTTGCTTTCTGGAATAGTCCAGAGGGTCAATTTTTTTGGGGCGATAAAGAAACTTGTAGAAAGTGGATTTGATACCTTCTGTGAAGTTGGTCCAGGAAATGTTCTATCATCTCTCTTGAGGAAAATTAATAGTTCTCTGAAAGTTTTTTCGTTTGACTCTATATACAAATTTCAGGATTTCTTANACTTTATCAAAGCATGATTGGTTTTTGAATTTGAGGTGAAAAAAAATAGTAAATGAGTTATCTTTCCCTATGAGTAAATAAACTACTTTTTGATTTTGAAATCTTGGTTTTAACTTTAAAACTCTGATTTTTATAAGAGAT
The DNA here is from genome assembly GCA_000494225.1 of Candidatus Calescibacterium nevadense OTU 1. Classification (GTDB taxonomy): domain Bacteria; phylum Calescibacteriota; class Calescibacteriia; order Calescibacteriales; family Calescibacteriaceae; genus Calescibacterium; species Calescibacterium nevadense. The sequence continues at coordinate 23,935 of AWOA01000011.1, read as the reverse complement.
GGATGTTGGCGTAAAGGACAAGGTGAGAGAGATTATAGAAAAGGAGTTCTCTTTTTTCCCTTATGAAGATAAATTCTTACCTGCTTTTTTAGATTTCTTCAAAACCAGATTTTCAGATTCTCTACTTGCAGTTGTAGCTTATGGTTCAAAATTATTTGAGCCAAGTAATCAAGATTCTTTATATGATTTTTATGTTATTATTGATGCCTATGAAAAGGGACATTCGTCTTTTCTTGATGTTGTTCTCAATAGAATTTTGCCTCCTTCGGTTTATCTTGTAGATGTTGAGGTAGGTGGAGAAAGAAGNGGTGCGAAATATAATATAATATCTTTGCGGGATCTCAAAGATTATATTCTTAATCCGCCTGAGATTTATGTTGTCGGTAGATTTGCGAAGCGTTCTTATCTTATGTATTATAAAAATGACCTTGTTAAAAATACACTTTTTGACCTTTTTGTTGAATCATTTTATTTTTGTTTGTGCTATACTATCCCCCTTTTGATTGATAGAGAAAAATTTTCATTTGAAGAACTTGTGAAGGAAATTTTATCTTTGAGCTATAAAGGTGAAGTCAGAATTGAAGATCCTCAAAAATTAGATAAACTCTATTTACCTTTTCGGGATTTCTATCTTACAGTGTATAAATTGCTTTTCTCNTATTATCTTAAAGAAAATGAGGGAGTTATTATGGAATTAAATTCATCTGATGATTTCATGCAGAAGGAGTGGGTTATAGTTGGAGATCCTATACCATCGTTTCAAGAGGTAGTTAAGTTTCTCAAAGTTTCCGCAAGGAGAGGCGTTATGAGATGGCCGAAAGGACTAATAACTTTTAAGGGGTATAGAGAATACCTTGAAAGAAAAGCCAAAAAATCAGGAGAAGATATCCAGTTATCAGATTTGGATAGAAAACTCCCTCTCGTTTTTGGCTGGCGCCATCTTATAAAACTTGTCTCCCAAGGAAAACTTAAATCAGGAATACAGAAAGAAATAGAAAAAAAGAAAGAAAAAGAAAAAATGATAAATAAATAATAAAGAAAAAATGATAAATAAATAATAATAATAATGACAAATAGTTGAAAGGGGTATAACAGTAAAAAAAGATAAAGAACTAAACAGTATAAAAAGACAAGGAACTAAAAAAATCTTGCAGAAAATCAGCTTTTAGAAAATATAAACTTACCAGAAAAAGTGATTATTTTTATTTTTTAGGAGGTGTTTTGATTTATGAATTGGCGTAGCATTTTAGGAATAGCTTCCGTTGTTGGTTTTGTATATCTTGTAGCAAAAGGCATAGAGTCTGGCACCATAGGAAAAATTGAAGTAGGTAATCCGATTGAGGAAGTCAAAGAGAAAGTTTTAGGAGAAAAAGCAAAGAAAGAGGAGAAAAAAGAGGAAGCAGAGCAGAGTATCGAAAAGAATGAGCAANAAAAGTCAAAAGANGGAGAAACTGTTTCTTCAAAATTTGGAGNTCTANCTTCGTTTGCTGAAATAGTTGAAAGGGTAAGTAAAGGAGTTGTAAATATAAGTACTACGAGGGTTGAGGAACAGCAGAATCCTTTCTGGTGGTTTTTTGGACCGGGTCCCGGACCGGGGGAAGAGTTTTTCAGAAGGTTTTTCGGCGAGCCGCAAAGGCGTGTCCCAACCAGAAGTCTTGGGTCTGGCTTCCTTATTTCTTCTGATGGCTATATAGTAACAAACTCTCACGTCGTTCGCGGTGCAACTGATATAAATGTCACACTATGGGATGGCAGAACTTTCAAAGCAAAGATAGTAGGAATAGATGACGCAACAGATATAGCTATTTTAAAAATAGATGCCACAGATTTACCTTTCCTAAAATTCGGAGATTCAAACGAACTTAGGGTAGGAGATTGGGTTATAGCTATCGGAAATCCTTTCGGCCTTGGGCATACGGTAACAGTTGGAGTCGTTTCAGCAAAAGGTAGAAGTTTGGGAATAACAAGATATGAAGATTTCATCCAAACTGATGCCGCTATAAACCCAGGAAATTCAGGGGGACCTCTTATAAATATAAAGGGTGAGGTTATAGGTATAAATACTGCTATACTTAACCCGTCTGGTATGTCTGTGAATGCTGGAATAGGTTTTGCAATTCCTTCATCGCTTGCAAAGGATATCGTTCCAATGCTTATTGCGAAGGGTAAAGTTGAAAGAGCATGGCTTGGAGTTTATATTCAGGAGGTAACTCCCGAGATAGCAAAACAGCTTGGCCTCAAAGAAGCAAAGGGGGCTCTGGTTTCAGATGTTATACCAGGTTCGCCGGCGGATAAAGTCGGAGTGAAAAGGGGAGATGTTATCATTGAATTTGATGGAAAAAAAGTTGAAACTTGGAGACAGCTACCTATTATGGTCTCTTTAAGTCCAGTAAACAAGAAAGCTAAATTGAAAATTGTGAGAGATGGTAAAGAGTTGGAAGTTGAGGTTGTTCTTGCTAAGATGCCGGAAGAACAACAGCTTGCTCGTCAGCAAACCCCTGAACAACAGCAACCCCAACAGCAAGGAGTAGAATTAAAGCAATTTGGAATCACAATTCAAGATACCCCCGATGGTCCAAAAGTCGTTTCAGTTGAACCGGGTTCCCCAGCTCAAATGGCGGGAATAACGGCGGGAGACATAATCGTTGAAGTCAACAGAAAGCAAGTTAAAAGTTCAGCGGAAATAGCTAATATTCTCAAAGATCAAAAGTCAGCTTTATTCTTGATAAATAGAGAAGGTAGAACAATATTTGTTGCAATAAGAATAGGGTAGTTCATTAGAGCTCCTATCCCTTTATAACCCCTACTGGTCTGAGTTTTGCGACTATCAACGAAAGTCCTGCTTTTTCACAGACTTCTACCACATCTGATACATCTTTATAAGCTTCTGACATTTCCTCTGCCAATAATTCTACTTCTCTTGCTCTTACTACTATTCCTCTTTCCAAAAGTTCTTTTCTTATATTTCTACCTCTTGCTGTTTTTATTGCTTGTTTCCTTGACATCATTCTACCTGAACCATGACATGTTGAACCAAAACTTTCATCCATAGATTTTTCTTCACCAACAAGTAAGTATGAATATCTCCCCATATCTCCTGGGATTATTACTGGTTGTCCTATTTCTTTGTGTTTCCCTGGTAGTTCCGGATGTCCTTTTGGAAATGCTCGTGTAGCTCCTTTTCTGTGAACTATGACTTTTCTTTCTTTGCCGTTTACTTTGTGTATTTCAAATTTTGCGGTGTTGTGTGCAACGTCGTAAAGCAGTTTCATTCCAAGGCTTTGTTCCGTTGTTCCCAGAGCTTTTGCTATTGCTTTCTTTGCATAGTGAGAAATTATTAGTCTGTTTGAGAAAGCATAATTTATTGCTGAATTCATGGCTGCTATATAATTTTTGGCCTCAGGTGATTTTATTCCTATGTAAGCAAGTTGTCTATCGGGCAAGGGGGCTTTGTTTTTTTCGCACCATCTCAAAGCAACTTTCAGGTAATCTTCGCATATCTGATGACCAAATCCCCGGGAGCCAGAGTGCACAAGTAAGGTCACTTGTCCCTCGTGAATCCCCCATTTTTCAGCCACGTCTTTCCTGAAAATTCTTTCAACATATCCGAGCTCAACAAAGTGGTTTCCAGAACCGACAGTTCCAAGTTGATCTCTTCCTCTTTCATATGCTTTTTCTGATACAGANGAAAAATCTGCTCCTGCGATACAGCCGTACGATTCTATGTTTTCTAATTCATCNGGTGATCCGTATCCTAAATATTCAATTGTGAATTTAACTCCTTCTTCACACAATCTTTTCATTTCTTTTTTACCAAGTTCGACATATCCTGATAATCCTACTCCCGCTGGTATCATTTCAAATAAAGAATCTACGATTTTCTCTACTTTGTCTTTTATATCTTTTATTTCAAGTTGGAATGTGTGAAGTCTTACTCCGCAATTTATATCAAATCCTATCATCCCNGGTCCTATTATTCCATCTTCTGCGTCAAATGCGGCAACTCCTCCGACCGGCATACCATATCCCCAGTGTATGTCTGGCATACCTATTGCGTTTCCTACAATTCCAGGTAAAGATGCCACATTTTTAAGTTGTTCCAAAGATTTATCTTCTACTATTTTTGGAAGTATATTCTCATTTGCGAATATCACTGCGTCTGTTCGCATTTTTCCTTCCTTTTCTATTATGTATTTTACTTCACTTACTTTTTTGAGANTCATTTTGGGTGGTACCCCCGGCGGGACTCGAACCCGCAACCTGGGGATTAGAAGTCCCCTGCTCTTCCTATTGAGCTACGGGGGCTTATGAAGAGAAGGGAAAATAAAAAATAAATATAGGTGTTTTCACTTTTGAATTCGTCAAATTCAAAAATACTTCAAAAAATGTGGGAGAAGGAGTAGTGAAGCAAGAGAAAAAAGAAAAGATGTGAATTCTAAACCTAAATCTAAAAATAAAAATGAAGAGAGAAAATTTTTTTTTATAAAATTTCATATATGTGGAAGGGAGATTTTTTATTTCCGTTTTTCCGTCTATTTTTGATTTTGACTTTCTTGGCTTCTTCTTTTTCGTTTCTTTCGTGTGAAAAAGGTAAGGTATCTGATGATACGACAAAAATAGAAGAAGGAACTTTTGAAAATGGAGATAGATATGTTATAATGAGGAGTTTTGAGGAAAACCTTCCTAATCAAAAGACAGTGAGATTTTTTGCTTTTGGTCATAAGTTTAGTATAGAAGATGTTGAGACAGAAGAGAAATATTATCGTTCGTACTTGAAGGTTGCCGAGCTCGCAAAACCTTATATATCAAAAAAATATGAAAACGTTTTTGTTTTTGAAGAACACGCTGGATTACCTCTTCTTTTCTTTGGTAAAAGAGGAAAAAACGCAAGGGAAAATGCTCCAAACTCGTTAGTAGCTGCTGCACTTTTGCAACCAGAGTTCCAGGATGCCTCATCGTATTATGTTAGCAAATTCCCAGAAATCTCTACTTTTTTAGCTCGTCCTTTGTTTCTTGCAGCAACCGATACTTTGTGGAGAGTTTTCTTTGATACATTCTCAAAAATAGCAAAAGATTATGGGGTTTGGGTGGTGTCTTGCCAAAATTCTCCTTACCCTTATTTAGAAAAAGTTCAAGGAAATTCAAAAGACGGCTTCCCAATCTCTGCTTTTGTTGACGAAGTAGTAAAAGATAAATCATATTTTTATGTCGCAACAACATCAGATGTCTGGAATACTTGCTTTGTCTTCTCTCCACAAGGTGAAATAAAGCACTATACAAGAAAAGTAAATCTCGTCCCGACAGAAAAATCGGACCTCCAGTTTTCATCTGGAACATATGAAGAGCTTTCTGTTTTCAGAATTCCCGGAACGGAAGTGGATATTTGCGTTGCTATAAGTCTTGATGCATTTGTCCCAAGATATATTCAAGAACTTGATTCAAAGGGATGTGATGTGCTTTTACAGCCAGATGCTAATTCGGGGGCGTGGGCAACTGATGGTGGATTAGGTTATTGGCAACCTCTTGAATGGCTCGGTTCTTCTATGGGGTCAATTCAAACAAAAAAATATATAGGTTGTCCAAATCCACACGAAGCTCTCTTCTCTCAGAAGACAGGTCAAAAATGTAACTTTGAAGAAATTACCGTAAATTCAAAGAGTATAAAGTATAACGTAAATCCGATGATGACCGGGAATCTGTTTGAAGTTTCTTTCGATGGGCAAACTGCAATAACAGGAAGAGATAAAAGAGCAANGAGAGATATAAACTATGTCGGACTTCCAAAACTTCAAGATTTGACATTTGAAGGAAAAATTATGTTTGAAGATGGAGGGTTCATATTGCTTGGTCCGTGGAGCTTTGATTTATCTTCTCTTACACCAGAGGAGCAACAAAATAAATCTCGTGAGCTACAAAAAACCCTTTACCAGGGAGAAGAAAACGAAGGGAAATATCTTTCAACAATTCTTATAGCAGACCTTACTCTTGAACCCGATTTCTGACATTAATTACGCAGTTAATTACTAATAATTAATTATTTACTTTGACTCATTCAACAAGTTTTTTATTATTTTTTTGAGTTGAGCTACCGTTTCTTCTAAATTTTCATTTACAATAGAGAGATCAAATTTTGCCTCATATTCGAGCTCTTTTCTGACGTTATTTATTCTCAGCTCAATATCCTTTGTGTCTCCACGTGATACGAGCCTTCTTTTGAGTTCCTCTATTGACGGAGGTTTTATAAATATGAATATTGCGGAATCTCTCATTTTTTCTCTTATCTTTTCGGCACCNTGGACATCTATATCAAGAATGAGCAATTTCCCTGATTTTTGAGCTAATTCTATATTTTTGTAGGAAGTTCCGTAAAGATGCCCGTGAACTTTTGCCCACTCAATAAATTCATCTTTTTCAATCATTCTCTTAAACTCCTCCTCTGATACAAAAAAGTAGTCTTGTCCATCAACTTCTCCCTCTCTCTTTTCCCTTGTTGTGTGAGAAACAGAAAACATTATTTTATCTTTTAGTTCTGTATCCTGCAAAATATTCCTTATTATTGTTGTTTTACCAACACCTGATGGTCCTGAAATTACAATAAGATTTACTTTATTTTCTTTGATATTTAGGTCTTTGATATTTAATTCTTTTTCTTTTCTGTCTATTATTTTTTCCCTTGTTTCCTCCATAGTTTTATCTTTTAAGTTTTTTTGTGCAAAACTTCGGAATTTTGCTAAATACTAAATATAGGTAAAACCCTTGAAAATTTTTGTTTAAAGTCAGTTTTATTTTTTATTAGCTACTTTGTTTTTTGGCTTATTATTTTTTCTCTATACATGAGGGCAGTCGTTCAGAGAGTTCTTTCTGCAAAAGTTTTAGTTGATGGAAAGGAAGTTTCTTCCATAGGTAAAGGTATCTTGGTCCTTCTCGGAGTTTCAAAAGATGATACAGAAGATGATATATCTTTCATGGTAAGGAGAATTTCAAATTTGAGGATTTTTGAGGACGAATCAGGAAAAATGAACCTTTCCGTAAAGGATATAGGAGGAGAGGTTCTCGTTGTTTCTCAATTTACTTTATATGGTGATGTGCGCTGGGGGAATAGACCTTCATTTGAAAATTCAGCTCCACGAGATAGGGCAGAAAAAATCTATGATGCTTTTTGCAACCAACTCTCATCGGAATTGGGAAAGCAAGTAAAAAAAGGAGTATTTGGAGCTATGATGGATGTCCATCTCATAAACAATGGACCAGTCACAATAATAGTTGACTCAAAAAAAATATTCTGAAACTTTTTTTATTTTTCATTTTCTTTCTCCTTATTTTGGTTTTGAGAGAGATAAAAGGTTTTTTAGATTAAAGTTCAAGTTCATAGGATGGGATGAGAATAATATCTTTTGCTTGTGCATATTCTTGTATTTCAGGAGAGAAAATGTAAGATACGAGGATTTTGATTGACCTTGGAGATATTTTTTCACATTTTTTAATGAATTCATCAATTGCCTTTTTTGAAACTCTTGATTTTGCTTCACCTATTAGCGTAAATTGCTCACCATCTTTCCTTACTGTGCCGTAAATATTGATCTCTATGTATTCTTTGCCTATTTTAAAAAATTCTCTTTTGAGTTTCCCTATGGTTTCAATGTTGAAATTTTGTTTTAGGATTTTAGGTAGAGATTTTATGGCTCTGTCTTCAAGGACGTATCCGAAAGCGTGCGAGAGACCTCCAAGTTGTTCTCTTGTTTTTGCATGCTCTTGTATAAGTTTTTGAAGCCTCTCTTCGGTTTTCTTTTGAGCCTCAGCAAGTTCTTCAAGTCTTTTTTCGGTTCTTTTTTGAGCTTCGGCAAGTTCTTCAAGCCTTTGCTCGGTTCTTTTTTGAGCCTCAGCAAGTTCTTCAAGTCTTTTTTCGGTTCTTTTTTGAGCTTCGGCAAGTTCTTCAAGNCTTTGCTCGGTTNTNTTTTGAGCCTCAGCAAGTTCTTCAAGTCTTTTTTCGGTTCTTTTTTGAGCTTCGGCAAGTTCTTCAAGTCTTTGCTCGGTTNTNTTTTGAGCCTCAGCAAGTTCTTCAAGTCTTTTTTCGGTTCTTTTTTGAGCTTCGGCAAGTTCTCTTATAGCGTTCCATACTTTATTGAAGTTCTCTTCGGTGGATTTTTTGAATGATTCAAACCTTTCTTCGGTTTTCTTTTGAGCTTCGGCGAGTTCTTTTATTGCACTCCACACCTTATTTATTTCTTGTTCGTTTCTTTTTTGAGCTTCGGCAAGTTCTTTTATGGCATCCCAGGTTTTTTTCTGAGCCTCGGTAAGTTCTTTTATTGCACTCCACACCTTATTTATTTCACTTTTAATTTCCGTATGTTCTTTGATGATTAAACTTTCTCTGAATACCTGAAAAGCTTCGTATAAAGGGAGCCTTAAATTCTCTGGGAGTTTTTCAACTATCTCTTCAAGAGCTTTCACCCTTTTATATTAATTTCAGTATAATTTTAATGGGAAATTGTAGATAATTTTTATTTAAGCTGATAAGATAGTAATTAGAGTTTAAGTGATGTGATGTGAGGAAAAGGAATAAGAATATCAAGATCTTACCCTCGCTTTTGACCTTGCTCTTTTTACCTCCTTATTGAGAATAGAATTAACAGTTTTTTTAAAAGATAAAGAAAGGAAAAAAGGAGTAAATTTATTTGTTTATTTAAATTGACAAATTTTGGTACATATTTTCTTGGATACAACAATTAAAGGATACAACAATTAAAAAACCATATAGTAAAATAAAACGAAAAAATTATGGAAAAATAANAAAA
>AWOA01000011.1:0-15039 GCA_000494225.1 Candidatus Calescibacterium nevadense OTU 1 | reverse complement strand
ANNCANNNNTNCNTTTATTNATTCATTCNTTNNTTCNTTCTTTCTTTCTTTCTTTGTTTAGTTTTGCAAGGGCACAAGAGGTTGGAAGCCTTTTTTCTGAACGATTAAATNTTTACGGGTATGGACTTTTTGATTTCTGTATAGCATCAGAAGGTGAGTTTTTACCGGGTCTTCCTTATGAATGTAGAAAAGGGGGNTCATTTGCCCAAGNTCTTGNAGCTCCTTTTTTTGAATTTCTTATAACCAAAAGAGCAAAANTTCTTTTGGAAATTGAGNTTNAATATGNTCCGNAATATGAAATTTTTGGAGAAATTNAGGCTCCAAAGAACGTTGAAGATATAAAAGATATAGAATTCAGTACAAAGGGGGCTGATAAGGTTTTAGTTGAAGGTTTTGGAGAAATAGACNTAGCTTATGCTTTTTTTGAATATANTTTTATTGACCTTCTAAAAATAAGGTTAGGGAAATATNTCAACCCNTTTGGNTTGATCNTTGAAAGGAGAGATGCATCACCATCTTATCCTTACCTTTTTGTTCCTATGATGTATAGCAAAGTTGCAGNTNTGAGAATTATNCCTNNTTATAATGCAGGTATTCAGCTGAGAGGGGAATCAGCATATTTAGGATACGCAATTCAGGTTGCAAATGGTAGGGGATCGGTTGNTAATNTTATTGATGCTAATCCAGATAAAGCCATAGGNGTTCACGTTTTTGGACNTATGCCAGATGGTGTTCTGGAAGGTTCAGTGATAGGTTTTGATTTTTACACAGATAAAGATTTTAAAGATGTAAGACACAATACATTTGGGGGACATTCACTTTTATCTATAAGAAACATTGGACCGGGGAATATAGAACTATGGGGAGAAGTGGCATACTACACTACTGAAACCAAAGATAAAACAACAAAAAAAGTCCTTTCTTGGTATGCTCTCTTATCTTACAGATATTTTATATCAGAAAACTGGAGCTTGCTTCCATATGTTATGTATGATACATTTGACCCGAACTTGGATGAAAAAAATGACCTTATAAGTAATATTGTTTTTGGTCTTAATGTCTCTCCATTTAGCCAGCTTGTCTTGAAGCTTGAATTCAGAAATCAAAGAATTCAGGGTGAAGAAAAATCAAGACAAATTTTTGGCTTTGGAGTTGCCTATGCATTTTAAAAAACGANGGGGGGTGGATATTANGATGAAGAAAATAAAAAATATTATTATAAAGAAAGTTAAATCGGTAAATAGAGGAAGGATCCTCGGTTTATTAACTGTGTTCTCATTGTTGTTCTGCCATTTATTTTCTCCCGCTATTTCTCTCTCATCTCCGGGAGATTTTGCGGTTATAACAAATCCTGCTTGTCCTGATGTTAGTAAAGANGAGTTGAAGCTTTTGTTTTTGGGATATAAGAAGATATTAGGTGGATATCCCGTGGAGCTCTTTGTATCAAGAGATGAAGCTGTCNCATCTGATTTTATACAAAATGTTTTGGGATTGAAACCTTCTGAATTTAATTCTCATTGGCTGAAAAGAGCTTTGTCTGGTGAGGGAGCAGGTCCAAAAAGACTTACAGATGAGGAAATAATATCTCGTATCAAAAATATTCGACGATGTGCAATAGGTGTAATTTCATCAGAAAAGGCTACACCAGATATAAAAATTTTGTTAAAGGGAAAATAAAAACGAATCCATAAAAATGAATTTTTTAAGCATAAGAGGGAAAATAATTCTTGCTTTTTCTGTTGGAATTCTTTTATTTATACTTGTTTCCNCTTTCTTNCAGTTTTCATCAAGAGCTGCTCTCAACAGAAGCTTATATCTTACCTATGTATTTGAAATAAGTCAAATTATAAAAAGACTTCAAAGTGCTGTTTTAGAAGCTGTTCAGTTCCAAGATGAAAAAATTATTCAAGAAACGGGTGGAGAATTTGTTGAAAAAATTAATGAAAATTTAGAGAAATTGAAAGAGCTCAAAGGTATTGAGAGAAAAATAGATAAACTAAATGATGCGGTTTTTGAATACTTTACAATTTCTGGGAAAATTATAAGGGGCGAGGTAGATCTTGAAGAATTATCACAAGCTGCTTATATTTTGAATTCGTCTTTAGAAAATTTAAAAAATGCAATTATAAAATCCTCTCAGTCTACGATCAATAGAGCTTTTATTTTATCGTGGATTGTGATAGTAGTAGTGGCAGTTTCTTTTACTCTTTTTGCCATTTTCTTCTCAAGAAATATTTCTTCAAGTATAAGGCAGGTTGCAATTTTTCTCAAAAAACTTTCAGAAGGTGGAGCCGATCTTACAAAGAGAATAAATGTAAGAGGTAATGATGAGATAGCGGAGCTCGGAACAAACTTTAACCTGTTTTTGGACTCAATATCAGGAATTCTTCTTACTTTAAAAGATGTTGCAGGAAAACTTGTTGATTTATCAAGTAAGTTTCAGGAGATCGCTATTGAGACATCAAGTAGATTAACGCAGAATTTGAATTCGCTTTCGGCAGTATCTACGGCATTTGAGGAGATGAGCTCTACCGCATCTGAGATCTCAAAAAATGCTATTGAGATTTTGGACTTCCAAAAGAAAGTGGATTCAACGGCTGAAAGTGGGAAAAAGAAAGTTATAAAATCTTATGAGACAGTAATTGAGATGACAAAAGACTTTGAGGAAATGTATGGAGTGGTAATGGAGATTGTGGAAAAGGCAAAAGGTCTGCAAAATATAGTAGAGGTTATAGAAGATATAGCAGATCAGACAAATCTTTTGGCTTTGAATGCTGCAATAGAAGCTGCAAGAGCGGGCGATGCTGGTAGAGGATTTTCTGTTGTTGCAGATGAAGTAAGGAAGCTTGCAGGAAGAACGTCAGAAGAATCTGGTGAAATAAAAAAGAATTTGAATACATTTATATCTACACTGACGCAAATTGCAGAAAGATTTAACAGTCTGAAAAATATTGTTATATCATCCGCAGAAGATTCAAAATCCGTCGTTCAGATTGTTGAGGAGATAAGGAATTTGATCGGGAGAGCAACAGAACTTATTTCTACTATTTCTTCATCGATAGAACAGCAAGCGTCAACTATTCATGAATCAACAAGGAACATATTTGAAACAACATCTAACNTAGAAAGAGGAGTTGAGGGGGTCAAGAAGATTTCAGAAGATGCAAAATCATTAAGTTTACTTTCCAAAAACCTAAGCGATATTTTTTCGAAATTTAAATTAGACGAGAAAAAGTAGATAGCAAGATTTTCCTATAAATTATGTTTATAATTTCAAATTAGNGTTATGCTCTCGTTTCTTTTNAAAGTAATATCTAAAACACCAAAAATGAAATTTGGGCTATTTTTGTCTTCTCTTGGGGAAATATTGATTGAGTCTTTTCCTGTTGTCTTGATTTTTGGGGTTTCAATAGGGATGAGTATAGGTCTTCAATTCATTTTAGCTTTAAAGATANTTGGGGCAGAATCTTTATCTTCTTTTTTTTCGACCGTGNCTGNTCTGAAAGAGATAGGACCTATGATAGCTGGGTCGCAAGTTCTTATGAGGTCTGGCACAAGAATAACATCTGAAATTGCTTCTATGAAAGATAGAGGAATACTGACTGTTATGGAAGTTTTTCCTTTGAACCCGTTTATTTATATAGCTTTGCCAAGGTTCTGGGGTATTGTTTTTGCGACTATAATTTTTTCTCCTATTTCAACATTAGTAGCTATTTTAGCGTCCGTTTTTCTATTACAGAATGTATATGGTGTATCAGTAGGGGAGATTTGGAGCGGGATAGAGAGAGCGGGCGGAGTATATGAGGTATTGGTCGGGATTTTGAAGTGCTTTATAATAGGAATTTCAAACGCTTCTTTTTCAGTGTATTATGGATGGGTGGCTGGTGAGGGGGCAGAGGGAATGGCGAAAGCAATCCAAAAATCGGTAGGTTATGCAGTTGTTGTAGCCATAACGATAAACTACTCTTTATCTGTTGTTTTTTTCTGATGCTTTTGTTTTGACGCTTTTATTTTTATTTTTTATTTTTTATTTTTAAGGTCTTCCCATAGAAAAGTAAAGGAACCCGAGTTCTCTTACTTTTTTTGGGTCAAAAATATTTCTTCCATCAACTATTATTGGTGTTATCATGATCTTTTTTATTTCTTGAAGGTTTGCATTTTTGAATTCATCCCATTCCGTGATTATTGCAATTGCGTGAGCTCCTTTTGCTGCTTCATAAGCTGAGCTTGTGTAAAAAACTCGGTCAGATGGTGGTATAACTTTTTTCGTATTTTCCATAGCTTTTGGGTCATAAATTTGGAGTANTGCTCCTTCATTCAANAGTCTCGGGATTATTTTTAAGGCGGGAGCCTCGCGGATATCATCTGTATTTGGTTTAAAAGATAGCCCCCAAACTGCTATTTTCTTTCCCTTTATGACCCAAAGAGCATCCTTTATTTTATTTATAAATACATCAATTCTTGCTTCATTCACTTTGTAAGCTTCTTCTAAAATTGAAAAACTTACTTGATTATCTTTTGCCATTTTTATAAATGCTTTTATATCTTTTGGAAAACAACTTCCTCCCCATCCCACACCTGCCTTCAAGAAAGCTCTCCCAATTCTTTTATCAAGTCCCATACCTTCTGCAACTGCTTCAACATCTACTCCCACTTTCTCACAGAAATCTGCAATCATGTTTATGTAAGATATTTTGAGCGCTAAAAAAGAATTAGAGGCATGTTTTATGGCTTCCGCAGTCTTTACATCTGTTATAACTTTGGGACATTTGAACTCCTCATCGTTATATATATCAAGCATAACCTCTTTTGCCCTCTCAGATTCTGTCCCTATAACAACTCTATCTGGATTGAAAAAGTCTTGAACTGCTGAACCTTCTCGTAGAAACTCTGGATTAGATACTACATCAAATTTTGCTTGTGGATTATATAGACTAATTGTTCTTTTTATCCATTCTGCTGTTTTTACTGGAACCGTGCTTTTTTCCACTATGATTTTATAGTCGTCAAGGTAGCTTGATATTTCTATTGAGCAAAGTTCTACATAAGACATATCNGGGCTTCCATCTTGTGATTGCGGAGTACCAACACAAATGAATATTACGTTTGACTCAGGGTAAATTTCACCGGGCGAACTTGTAAAGAATAGATTCTTCCCTATATTTTTTTTTATAAGTTCATCTAATCCCGGTTCCCATATTGGTATATTACCTTCTTTGAGATTTTGAATTTTTCTTTCGTCTTTATCGTAGCAAATTACTCTGTGTCCGAGTTCAGAAAAACATGCAGCTGTTGTCAGACCTACGTAGCCAGCTCCTACAACTCCTATCTTATATCTTCTTTTCATAGTTCTTTTGTTTAATTTTATCTAAAATTTTATCAATTCAATATGAGTTTGAAAATTTTGACAAAAGATATTTTATTTTTTTATTTATTTATTTATTTTCTATAATTTTTTCTATAATTTATTTTCTATTTCTTTTTTTATTATTTCTTTAAATTCTTCCGCGAGTAGCAGATGATAGTTTTGTGTTAGATTTTCTTCTTGTTTATTTATTCTTTTGTGTTCTTCTATTTTTTCAATTAGGTCGTAGAATTTTATATTTAGCTTTTGGACTAAGCTTTTTACTTTTCTGTAATTTGAGAAAAAACCTTTTGATATTTCAATCTCTTCTGGGATATACACAACTATAAATTTTGCTCCAATTTTTTTTGATACCAATCTGAATTCTTTTAGAGTGAGAGCTAAAATCATAAGATCTAAATCAGTTATTTTCTTTGGTCTTTCAAGTTTTTTTGCTAAAAAACTTATAAATTCACCTGTTCTGAAAAATAAGAAAAGCTTTTCTGGAAAGCTATTCACTTTTTCAGATTCTTTTCTCCTTCCTTCTCTTTCAAAGTCTTTTTGCCTTTCATTTATTTCGTATTTTCTGAACTCACTTTCTATTTTAAATTGAACTTCTGGTTTTTTCAAAAGTTCTTTTAGACCTTGTCTGAAATCCTCCCTTTTAAGGTATAATTTTAAAAGGTCATCCTGATACGACTTTGAAATACTAAGAACATCTGATTGTGTGACAAAAAGGAAGATGATTTGCGGAGAAAGATCGTATGCAAATTCTCTGAAAATTGCAAATGAAATCAATGGGTCTGTTTCCCCCTTACCTAAATTCAAAATATTTATTTCAAGAGCTTCTGATACTTTTTCTAAAAACGGGTTGTCAGTGCAAAATCCTTGTACAGCGTAGCTCCCTAAAACTATAATATCTGGATTTTTCTCCCAGATCTCATCTCTGTTCCTAAAACCAAATCTATCTGATTGGTAATGTATCAATCCAGCACTGTAATTTTTGCATAAAAGTATGTGAGAAAAGGGAGGAAAAGTTAGGGGAACTATTTTTTCTCCATCAATATCTAT
This sequence comes from Candidatus Calescibacterium nevadense OTU 1, assembly GCA_000494225.1. Lineage (GTDB taxonomy): Bacteria > Calescibacteriota > Calescibacteriia > Calescibacteriales > Calescibacteriaceae > Calescibacterium > Calescibacterium nevadense. The sequence continues at coordinate 8,624 of AWOA01000011.1, read as the reverse complement.
ATTTTTGTTCGTGTATTTGTTGATGTGATGAAATGAAAGTAAAGTTTTTCCTTGAAGAGCTTGCTCCACATTTGCGTATTCTAAGGTGTGAATGCGATCAGAAGTTAGAGGAAAATCATATTTTAGGTGCTTTGGTAAAAAATATTTTGTGAATATAGTGTAAGCCGAAAGCATGATAAAAAGGGAGGTTCCAATAATGCTTTTGATATCTACTAACTCTTTTTCCTCTTTTTTCTTACCTAACTTTTTCAGTATTCTTTCAAGAATGAATGATGGAGTGAATGTGTAAATGGTTATTGCAATAAAGATTAAAAATGTTAGGAGAAATATAATCTCACTTTTTCTGAAAAAATAAGCCGAGAGCTGAAAGAAAAAAATAACTGAAAATATGAGACCTAAAAATCCAGTTATCCTGAAAATATACACGAAAATAAGTTTAAGAAATGTTTCTTTTCATTTTTCATTTACTCGATTTCTCTTCCAGAAAGTCCGAGAATTGCTCTTGCAACGATTGTTCTTTGAACCTCTGAAGTTCCTCCTCCTATTGTTATAAGTCTTACATCTCTGTAACCTTTTTCAAGTTTTGCCTCTCTCATGTATCCAANACCACCTAATGTTTGTATAGCTTCNTAAACATGATTTACTATACTATCTCCCCAGAAGAGCTTAAATGACGAGGCTTCAATAAAAGGAAGTTCGCCTCTATCTATATGCCAGGCGATTCTGTAAAGGTAAGACCTTGCAACTTCAATTGATACCTTGAGATCTACTATTTTTTTCTGGATTGCTTGAAAGTAGGAAATGGGTTTTCCGAAAGCTTGTCTTTGATTCGCAAAAGCCAGGATGCCTTGAAGTAAAAGTTCGGCTGATCCAACAGAAGGCGCGAGCATAACAGACCTTTCCCATCCAAAAATTGTTCTTACAACCTGAATAAATCCCATATTTTCTTGTCCAAGAACATTTTCTTGAGGAACCTCACAATCTTCAAAGACTATTTCACCGGTTGGGGAGAGTCTATTTCCCATTTTTTCAAGTTTTCTTGAAACTTTAAATCCCTTGAAATTTTTTTCTACGAGGAAAGCGGTTATTCCTGCCGAGCCGAGCGATTTATCTTGTGCTGCAAGAACTAAAAATAAGTCTCCTATTGGTGCGTTTGTTATGTAAATTTTTGAGCCGTTNAGAATATATCTATCTCCTTTTTTTACTGCGGTGGTTTTAAGATGTATTGAGTCTGAACCTCCATGTGGTTCAGTTATGGCAAAGCAACCTATCATATCCCCTGATGCAAGGCGAGTGAGATACCTTCTTTTTTGGTCTTCGGTTCCATATACCATTATTGGCACACCGCATAGTATCGTGTGGGCAGAAAGAGACATTACCATCCCACCATCTACACCTGCAAGTCCAAGTGCTTCCCAAGCTAGTGTTGTAGCAAGTGCTGACGCTCCCTGTCCTCCATATTCTTCCGGGAAAGGGAACCCCAAAAGTCCGAACTCTTTGAATTTCTCCCATATTGGCCATGCAAATTCTTCTTTTGCATCAAGTTCAAGCTGAATTTTCTCCTGAATAGGTATTATTTCCTCTTTTGCGAACTTATAAACTGTTTCCCTCAACTGTAAGAGTTCTGGCTCTATTGAAAAGTCAATCATAAAGTATAAATTTACTGTTTATTATATTTTTTTATATTTTTCAAGTTTTTTGTATTTTCTCAATATATTTCAATTTTTGATGATGCTCCGTCTTTTTTTACGATGATTTTTGAGAATTGAATCTGAGATTTCATACTTTCAACATGAGTTATTATTCCAAGATATATTCCCGTTTTTGCGAAGTTTTCAAGCGTTTGCATGGCAAGGTCTAATGAATCCTCATCAAGNGAGCCAAAACCTTCATCTATAAAGAAGCATTCAAATTTCCTATGTCCAATTATTTGAGAAGACAAGGCGAGAGCTAAGGATAGTGAAGCGAGAAAAGTTTCTCCTCCGCTCATACTGTATGTTTCTCTTACCTGCGGTTTCCCATCTTTGAGATACGAATAATCAAGAATTTTTATTCTCATATCTCCTTCTTCTCCTATGGAAAAAGCATATCTTGATTGAGATAAAGTTCTCATGATGTCAGATGCGGTTTCAAGAATTCTTTCAAGAAGCTTTGATGAAAGATACTTTTTGAATGAAGGTTCTTTGTCTCCGAAATCTTCTAATATTAAACTGAGAATTCTGATGTTCTCATCTATGACGGGGATTTGTAATTGGAGCTTTTCTTTTTTTTGCAGATTCTCTTGAACGGTTTGAGATTTCTCTTGTAGTATTCCGTATGTTCTTTGAAGAATGTTTAGTTCATCTGATATTGAATCTTTGAATTTTTGGAGCTTTGCTTTTTCATCTGATATTTTTTTCAAATCTTGTTCTATAACCGGCAGAATTTTATCTTTTATCTCAAATTCTAAATTCCTGATTCTTTTTCCAAGTTCGGAAAGATTATGAGCTTCGATTAAATCCAGGATTTGTTTTAGTTTGAAATCAGACTCGGATTCAATATCTGATATTTTTTCTCTTATGAGATTTATATTTCCTAAAATTTTAGATTCAGAAGCTTTGATGTCTTCTTGAATTTTTGACTTTTCTGTTATAACATTCCCCACATCAGATTGATATTTTGATATTGAATTTAAGAGCTTTTTTATGAAGCTATCAAATCTTGATATGGCTTCCTTCAAATCTTCCTCTGCATCTTCAAGAATTTCTTGGCGGAGTAAGTTTGATTCAAAGTTGGTAGATTCTTCAATGAATTCATTTATTTTTCTTGCACATGACATAAAATATGTTTTCACTCTGTTTATTTCTTCAATGATTTTGCTTGATTTTTCTTCTATATCCTGAAAGGTTTGATTATTTTTCCAATCTTGTTTTGAAATCCATTTTTCTTTTATTTCATTTACTTTTGTCTTTATTTTCTCGGTAATCTCGGTGATGTTCAATATGTTTTGGTAGATTAGCGATAAAGACTTTATGTATTCAGCCATTTTTTGTTTTTTCTCATTAACTTGCTTTTGCAGAAGTTCTATTTCGTTTTTTGTTTTGCTCAAAAGTCCGATTATATTTGATTTTTCTTGNGAAATAAAAGAGAGCTCTTCTTTCAGTATTCTTATCTCTTTTATTTTTCGGTCAGATGAGATTTTGATTTCTCTTGCTATTTTCAAAAATTCATCATCAGAAAGCAGTGGATCTGATAAATCGTTTAACTTTTGCAAAATCTCCTCATTTTTTATTTTCTCTGATAATTCATATAGACGAGATATATTCTCTTGTATTCTATTGTGGATTTCTTTTTTATTTTTTTCTAAATTTTCTATTTCGCTCTCCAATTTTTTTATTCTGGTTTCAAGTTCAGATATTTTTCCTTCTTCTTTTCCTATNTTATTTCGTATCTTTTCTATTTCTTTCTGAATATTGTTCCTCTCATTTTCCTTTTCTCTTTTAATTTTTTCTTTAAGAGATATTTCTTCTAAGATTTTCTTGTGAGGTAATATATCTTTTGTGCTGTGATGTTTGAATATGTTTCCGCAGACCGGACAAATATCTCCATCTTTTAGATTTTGTCTTATTCTTTCAGCTAAAACTTTTTCTTTCAGCTTTTCTATATCAATTTCCATCCTTTTTATTTCATTTTCTACATTCTGTAATTTTTCTCGGAGGTTAAACTCTTCTTTTTGGAGAGTATTTATTATTTCATAGGATTTTTGTTTGATATTATTGATTTCTTCTGATTCTTTTTTTTTCTTTTCTAAATTGTCCTTTATGTTAATTTCTTCTTGCTTTGAAATTTCCAAACTGAATGAAAGTTCTTTGAGTATCTGCATTATATCTTCATCTTGATTTGCTAATTTATCTTTTAGGATTTTTTCTTTTGGATTTATTTTTTCAAGTTCTGTTTGAAGTTTTAAAATCTCTTTTTCTTCTTTCTCTAATTTTTCTATTTTTTCTTTCAGGTCATCTATAAAAATTCTTGTTTTCAGGAGTATATCTGTTTCTATCTTGAATTTCTGTGATTGGTTTTCTATTTCGGTATATATTTCGTTTAGGAATTGTAGAGAGTTTTTGATTTTTTCTTCCTTATCTGAAATTATTTTAAGAGCTTCTATTTTTTCTAATTGTGATTTTATTTCTTCCAATATTTTTGAACAAATTTCTCTAATTTTTTCTGCTTTGTTTTCAAGAGACTTTATTTTTTCCAGTTCGGCTGATATGACCTCTATTTTCCCTTCAAGTTGTTTTCTTTCCTTTTCTTTCTCATAGATTTCATTTTCTATTCTTTTTATTTCTTTCTTTACTTCTTCCAACTTTTGAGGTGATATATCTTCAAGTTCTTTGAGTTCAAGTTCTATTTTTTCTTTTTCAGCTTTCAGAACTTTAAGTTCATCAGATGATTTTTCTTTTATTTTTTGGAATAGTTCTGAAAACCCGTATATTTGTAGGAGTATATCAGACCTTTCTTTTGGTTTTGAGTGCAAAAGTTCAGCAAATCTCCCCTGCGGTAAAACCACAGTTTTCGTGAAAACATCATAAGATAGCCCAATTATGTTTTCTTCTATTTTCTTGTTTATTTCATCTACCTTTATGTTTTTCCCGACCGTTGTTCGCCAAGAGTTTTCACCTTCTTCATCATCGTATTTTGATTTAACCTCAACTTGTTGCGTATCAAATCTATCTAAAATCCTTTTTATTATATATCTTTTGTATCTTTGAGATATATCTTTTATCTTGAATTCAAATTCTACTATCGCTCTGTCTGATTGATAGTTTATGAAATTAGATTTTCTTCTGTCACCTTCAAATCGTGGGATTTTGCCGTAAAGTGAAAAGATTATCGCATCTATTATACTTGACTTCCCAGAACCAGTTGGTCCCTGAATTAAAAAAACTTTGGTTTGAAGAACCTTTGCAAAATCTATATTAACCTCGTCTTTATAAGACATAAAACCCTTTAACCTAATTCTTATTGGAATCATAAATTTTCATAAATTTAAGGATTCCGCATTTAAAAAGATGAAATTTATTTTTGTTTTAACGCAAAGATTTGGTGAAATGCGCGTTATAATTCTGAAAAAGCATCTATCAAAAAAATAAAATTGTTCAAAAATCTATCTTTGCAGTGGTAAGAGGTTAGATCTTGCCTTAAAATAACTTTTACAAAGAAGAAAACTTTGGTTCACTCAATAAGTAAAATTTAATTTTGCCCTTTTTAAATAAGATTGCATGGTAGGAATAATGATGAATAAAAAATAATGAGGAATAAAATAGGAAATCCGCATGGAAGAAAGAGCAAGGAGAATGAAAAGCGATTAAAAAGATTTGACCCGATTCTGAAAGAAATTTTCTCAAAAGCCGCTGGAAAACTTATATCAGTAGCCACAGGTGAGAAAATTGAAGAAAAGCTTGAAGATATTACAGGCGAAATAGAATTTGTCAAATCCCTTCGCCCCGATATGGTTTTAAGAACAAAAGAAAAAATTTTTCATATTGAAATACAAGTCCAAACTGATAAAACCTTACCTGAAAGGATGCTTATATATTCTCTNGCAATTAAGGAAAAATTCGGGAAAAAACCCATNCAGATAGTTTTGTTTGTAGGCAAGGGAAATCCTCCTTTTTCTTTTTTCAAAGATGAATTCACATTACACAAATTCATCGTTGTTGATATGAAAAAAATAGACCCAGATGATTTCATAAAAAGCAAAAAGCCAGAGGAGGTCATCGTGGGAATTTTAGCTGGGAAATTTAAAGAAAAACCTCAAATAATAGAAAAGGTCAAAAAAAGAATTGTAGAAATTGTCAAAGATGAGAAAGAAATTGCTAAATATATAGATAGTGTAAGTTTCTTAGCAGGTTTATTTGATGTTAAAATAGAGGTGAAGCCCATGCCAATTGAAGTAGACATAAGAAAAACTTTTCTTTACAAATGGGGAAAAGAGGAGGGGTTAAAAGAGGGAAAGCAGCAAGGAAAACAGGAAGGTCTTAAAGAAGGGATAAAAAAAGGTCTAAAAGAAGCAATTTTGAGGATTGTCCAAGTAAAATTTAGCAGCTCAAAAGCAAGGCAAATCAAAAACTTTCTACAAAAAGTAGATGATATAAGATATCTCAAAAAAATAGAAACAGAGGCAATAAAAGCCAAAAACTGGAAAGATTTTATCAGATCCATCAGGAACTCAAATTAAAAAACAAAATTTAGCGGGTTTATTTGATGTTAAAATAAAGGTGAAGCCTATGCTGATTGAAGTAGATATAAGAAAAACTTTTCTTTATAAGTAAGGAGGGATTAAAAGGGGGGGAAGCAGTGAGTTTTGAAAGACGCAATTTTATAGTGAAATAAATTTAAGTCTTATGCCAATCCAGATAAGTAAAGCTTTCCTTTTAAGAAAAAGGTAAATAAGTAATAATTACGGTTATGTCGGAGCAAGTCAAAGAATAAAATTGCTCAAAAAACAAAACTTATTTTATGGAGCTTAAATAAGAGTTATGGATAAGGTAAAAACTCACCAAGAAGATGGTGTTTTGTTTATAATCTTGAATTCACCTGAAACTCTGAATGCTCTTTCCTCCAAAATTCTATCTGAGCTTGACTTGATTTTAGATGAGATATGGTATATGAAGCTCAAAGGAGTTGTTATATCAGGTGAAGGTAGAGCTTTTTCTGCTGGGGCTGATATATCTGAACTCAAATCACTTGAAAATATCCATCAAGCGTATGAGTATTTGAGAAGGGGGCAAAGAATTCTATCTAAAATAGAAAAGTTAAAGTATATAACATGCGCTGCGATAGATGGATATGCTCTCGGTGGTGGATTTGAGCTTGCTCTCGCTTGCACATTTAGAGTTGCGACAAAAAAATCAAAAGTCGGACTCCCGGAAATAAATCTCGGAATTATACCAGGGTATGGTGGAACTCAAAGGCTTACAAGACTCGTGGGACCACAAAAAGCAAAACATTTTATAATGACGGGAGAATTCATAGAAGCAGAGAAAGCATTTGAACTCGGTATTTTAGATGATATTTGTGAAACTCGAGAAGAGCTTTTAGATAAAGCAAAAAAACTTATTCTTCAATTTGAAGGCAAAAACCCAACGGCTTTACGGTACATATCTGAGCTTTGTAATTTACATTCAGATGGATTTTTTGAGGATAATATGAGAACGGAGGCTCTGTTCTGTGCATCTTTGATTTCTTCTCAATTTGCAAAAAATAAGATGCAGGAGTTTTTAGAGAAAAGAAAAAAATAGATTAATTTGATCTTGATGATAGATTAATTTGATCTTGATGATGATAATGAAAATGAAAAGGATAAAAATATTATCGCTTCTTATCTTTTATTGTTTTGTTTTTTCTTTTTCTTCTTTATTGTTTTTGTTAATTGATGTATCATCCGCCAGAGCACAGGAGGAGAAATTTACCAGAAAATCTATAACATACCTTAAAATGGTTATGAACCCGGAAGTAAGAAGTGTAGCTCGTGCGGTAGATTTCCTNACAGGAATTGACCTTTACCAGTACCTTGAATCCAAAATAAGAAAGGCGGTTGAGATAGAAAGATTTGATTATAATCCCGTATCGCTTGGTGGAGATACAGATATTTACGCTCTTTCAAAGCTCGTAAAACAATATGTTGATGAGGTGAAAGTTGATAGAGCAAAAGCCGAAGCTAAAATGGATTGGCGATTCAAAGACCTTGTCGTCACCGCAGAAGAAATAAGAAGAATAGCTAATTCAGCATACATATATTCTCCATATGTTAAAAAATTCAATGTTGGAGTATGGATAAGCGGAAGGAAAAAAAGAGGAATTGATATGTCTATATCTTGCTCTCTTGGAGTTGAAGTCGTGTACTACAAGGTAGATTTTGAGACAGGTGAGCCGATTTTGGTTTTCAAAACATATACAAGTCATTCGGAGGTTGTTAAGGTCGGAGAAATGCCCCTTTTACCTTTGCCATTTCCTATATCCTTGTTTTTACCATCTGTTGAATTTTTTGAGACACCATTTCAAGCTTTTGACAGATGCATTATAATGCTTGTTGAGTGGATAGCAAAAAAAATAAATGCAGATATGAGAAGAGTTCCTGATTTTTCACTTTTTGCTACAATTTCAAGTGCAGAAGGACAAAATATTTGGGCTCCACTTACGAAAAGAGACAAAGTTTATCTTGATTCAGATTTTGCAGTTATGGAAAAGCAAGAAGAAACTGATGAACAAGGAAGAAGAAAAGAAACTTTCAGAAGGGTGGGTTGGGTGAGAGCAAGAAAAATAGCAGATGGAAAAACAGAAGAAAATTCAAGATTCCAAATTATGTCAGGTTCAGCAGAGGTCGGCCAGATAGTAAGAGAGTATCCGCTTGTGGGTGTCGGACTTACGCTATCCTTTAACTATTTACCTTCTATGAATTTTGAAGAAAAGGGACATAATAATTTAATTTTTGTCGAGGGAAAGAAAGGTTCTGCTTTTGGCTTTTCTATTTCTGGCAAAGTGAATACTGCAACTGCTTTTGGCTGGAACATATCTGAATTTTATCTTATAACTTCTGGATTGGTTCATATATCACGGTTTGCATACGAGCTCGGAGCAAATTT
>AWOA01000010.1 GCA_000494225.1 Candidatus Calescibacterium nevadense OTU 1 | reverse complement strand
CGTTTCAGCATATTTTTAGGTGGAGGATATAGACTTATGACCACTGCTGAGAACTTCTCTTATGAGCTTGAAGGAGCTGAGTATTTCCCTAACATCAGGTATAATCCNACTNTTCCTTTTGTTTCTGGTGGTATAGAGATAACTATATGGTGAAGTGGTTGNNCTTGTTGTGGGATTTGTTGTAAAATTAAACTTGATTTTTCAGATTGAATCTAATTTTTCAGTTTGACTCAATGAATTTTTCTATTTCATAATTGAATTCCTCGTATCTTTCAAACATAAAGGCGTGAGAGCCTCCTTTTATTATTTTCAGTTGAGAATTTTTTATCATCTGATGTATAAATAATGATTTTTCTGGTGGAACCATTTTATCAGCGTCCCCTGTTATTACGAGTGTTTTTGCGGTTATTTTTGGCAGGTCTTCTGTTGAGTCGTGGTTCAATATTGCCCANACTTGNTTCATAAATCCGCTTACACTGAAACCATCTTTCAGATAATCTTTGAAGAANNTTATTATAAAATCTTTGTTTTGCTCAAAGAACATAGGGTCAAATATATTTTTCGAGAGGAAATTGAAAATTCTTTCTGGGTCGGCTTCTATTGTTTGTAAGAGTAGGTTTTTAATTATTTCTTCATTATTAACATCAACGTCAATTCCTTTTATGAATTTAAATCCTTTTTTCANAAGTTCTTTTTCGTGGTCTGTAAGTTTTGAAAGGGTGCAAGCAAGAACAAGATTTTCAACTTTATTTGGAAATAGTGCAGCAAATTTCTGTAATATCATCCCGCCCATAGATGCTCCAACAAAGTTAGCTTTTTCTACGTTTTCTTTTTGCATAACATAGTATATGTCTCTTGCCATATCTTCCGTTGTAAACGGCTTTGATGGTTTATCTGTTTTTCCTACTCCCCTATTATCTATAAGATACACTTTGTATTTTTTTGAGAAATGCTGAACCTGGAACATCCAACCGCGCATATCTACACCAAGACCCATTATGAAAAATATTGGTTTGCTTCCTTCTCCTACAACCTGATAGTGAATTTTTGTTCCGTCAAAAGAAGAAACAAAAGGCATAATAATAAAATTTTAGGAACTCTTGATATAAAAAAAAGAAATTTTCAGATGAATATTATTAATTAGTTTATTTACCTTGTTTATTTACCATCTTCTTTTTCTTTTATAAAGTTGCCAGCCCTTTTCTGGTTTTTTTATTGAGCCTCCAAGATATAGTTCTTTTACAAATTCGTTATTTTGAAAATCATCCGGTGTTCCTTCAAATACGATTTTTCCTTCTTCCATAACATATCCGTAGTGTGCTATTGAGGTTGCAGCCTTTACATTCTGTTCAGCTATGAGAATAGTTATTTTCATTTTTTCATTTAGGTTTTTCAGTATAGAAAAAAGTTCTGTGGTTATTTTNGGAGAAAGTCCGAGCGATGGTTCATCTAACATGATAAGTTTTGGTTTTTTCAGTATTGCCCNAGCCAAAGCAANCATCTGCTGNTCTCCACCTGATAAGTTATTTGCAAGCTCATTTAACTTATTTTTCAAGTTCGGGAAAACATCAAAAATTTCGTGATCTTTTTCCCCTGTCCAACCTGCTAAAATTAAATTCTCCTCCACCTTCAATTCAGGAAATACTCCTCTATCTTCCGGAACCAAAGTTATTCCATATTGAGCTATCTCTTCTGGGTNTTTACGAGTTATATTTTTACCATCAAATATTATCTCGCCTTTTCTGGGCTGATCTTTTATTAGTCCCATTATAGATTTAAGAAGTGTTGTTTTTCCGGCTCCGTTCGGACCTATTACAACCCTTATCTCTCCATTATTTACTTTCAAAGACAATCCTTTGAGTATGTAAAGCCTGTCAAAATAAACAGTTTCTATGTTTTTCACTTCAAGCATATAGGTAAAATTTATTCACCATTGAAATTTTAATAATTGAAATTTTAAATAGAAGGAGTGTAAAAGGTTGAAAATTTTACCTTCTCATTCTTTACTTTCTCGACTTACGAATTCTCTTATTTTCTGATGGAAAGAAAAGTCATGATTTGTGTAATGGAACCCCTTTGATTTTGATATCTTTATCCCTTCCCCAGGTGGAGTGAGACCTGCCCATATCATGTCGTAATCAACCATTATTTTTATAAGTTCATCAAAGGTTGTTCTTGGTTCCCATCCCAAAACGCGCCTTGCTTTTGATATATCCGACTGTAAATNCTCAACCTCTGTTGGTCGGAAATACCTCGGGTCTACCTCAATTAAAATTTGACCTGGTTTTAGAATATCTGACCACCTTTCAGAAAAGCTTTTTACAATTCCTTTTTCCTCTGTGCCTGTTCCTTTCCATTCTATTTCAACTCCTGCATACTCAAATGCTTTTTCTGCAAACTCTTTGACAGAATGGCTCTCTCCTGTTCCAACAACAAAATCATCTGGTTTTTCTTGTTGCAACATTAACCACATGGCTTCAACATATTCTGGNGCGAAACCCCAATCTCTTTTAGCGTATAAATTCCCGAGATAAAGTTTTTTTTGCTTNCCTGCGAGTATATGAGCAACTGCGCGAGTTATTTTGCGAGTCACAAAAGTCTCCCCTCTTCTNGGACTTTCGTGATTAAAAAGAATACCATTTGATGCGAAAATTTTGTAACCCTCTCTGTAATTTCTAACCATCCAGTATGCATAAAGCTTCGCTGCTGCATAGGGACTGCGTGGTCTCATAGGGCTTTCTTCATTCTGAGGTGGGGGAGAATCTCCGAACATCTCAGAAGATGATGCCTGATAAAGCTTCGTTTTTATTCCACTCCTTCTTATTGCTTCAAGAATTCTTGTTGTTCCAAGGCCGGTTATATCGCCTGTATATTCCGGCATATCAAATGAAACCTTGACATGAGATTGTGCTCCCAAATTATATATTTCGTCTGGTTTTATTTTCCATATTATCTCTGTGATGACCCCGGGATCTGATAAATCCCCATAGTGTAAAAATAATCTTGCTCCTTTTTCATGTGGATCAACATATATATGATCTATTCTGTGAGTGTTGAATGTTGATGACCTCCTTATTATTCCATGAACCTCGTAGCCCTTTGATAGTAAGAACTCCGCAAGGTATGAACCATCTTGTCCTGTTATCCCTGTAATAAGCGATACTTTTCTTGACATATCAGTTTATTTATTTTCAATTTTACCTATTCTTACTTTTATTGATTAATTTTGTTAATTTCTTCTTATTTATTTTCCGTTTATTTGCTATTAAATTGAAGGAAGAACATTTTTGTAAGNGATTTATAATGATTAAAGAGAAGGGGATACATAAATTCTTTTTTTTTACTTTATTTTCCATTTCGCTGCGATTTTTTATAATTTTTGTTTTTCTTTTACTTTCTTTGTCTTGTGCTTCAAAAGGGATAAAGGGGTTAAAACCTCCGAATTTGAAAATAAAGGAAATAAGGTTTGATGAAAATTCAAATCTCATTTTCTCTGTTTCTGATTTGAAGGAAATTTTAATATGCCCGGTTTCAGTAAAAGATTTTGGTTTTTCTGATGAATGCAAATCTATTGAAGTTAATTCTTTATTTTCTACTTACTCTTTTGAGATTTCAAAACCTAAAAATTATTTGCAGATCAAGATTTTATTGATAGGATTCGGAGGCGAAAGGAAAATCTTTGTTGNAGATTTTTCAGAAAAGAAAATAATTGAAGACTTGGAAAAATAACATAGTGCTTATATCATCGTTCAAATTACTCCCATTTCTTTTCCAACTTTATAAATTTTTTCAAGTGCAAATTCTATATGTTCTGATGTGTGGGTTAGCATTATAGAAGTTCTAAGTANAGATTCTCCTTGTGGGACTGCGGGAGGGATAACACAATTTGTATAAACACCTTCGTCAAACAATCTCTTCCAGAACATTATTGTTAAGACCTCATCTCCTAATATTATTGGGACTATTGGAGTTTGAGAATTTCCTATGTTGAATCCGGCTCTTTTGAGTTCATTCCTGTAATTTTCTCCTTTTTTTCTTAGCTCTTCTGCCATATCAGGATTTTCTTTCATAAGTTTCAGAGAAGCTTTTGCTGCTGCAATGCAGGGTGGGGGTAGAGCAGCGGAGAAAATCATAGGTCTTCCAAAGTGTTGAATAAAATCAATTACATATTTTTCTCCTGCTACAAATCCTCCAATTGAAGCAAATGACTTTGAGAATGTTCCCATGATTATATCAACTTCATCATCAAANCCNAGATGATTTGCGGTTCCTCTTCCGCCATATCCAAGGACCCCGAGTCCGTGCGCATCATCTACAAATATTCTTACATTATATTTTTTTGCTAATTTCACTATACCATCAAGGTCTGCTATATCTCCATCCATAGAATACACTCCGTCTATGACTATAAGTTTTCCTGAATCTTTCGGTAGAGACTCAATAACTTCTGCCAAAGAATCCATATTGTTGTGTCTGAAATTTACTTTTTTTCCAACTCCAAGTTGTGTTCCATCTAATATTGAGGCATGGCATTTTGAGTCGCATATTATAAAGTCATTGGGACCTGATAGTGCAGAGAGAATTCCGAGATTTGTTTGGTATCCTGTTGANAAAACGAGAGCTTTTTCTTTCCCNACGAAATCTGCGAGTTCTTCTTCTAATTCTTTATGCATTTTTAGTGTTCCATTAAGAAATCTTGACCCGGTTGCGCTTGTTCCGAATTCTTTTACCGCTTTTATTACTTCCTCCTTCACTTTTGGGTGATGGGTAAGCCCTAAGTAATTATTTGAACCAAGCATTATTTTCTTTTGTCCGTTTATGTAAGCTACTGGTCCCTCATTCTTTTCAAACTCTAAAAAGTACGGATAAAGTCCCATTTCTTTTGCCTTTTCTGCTACTTTAAATCTCCTACACTTTTCAAATATATCGCTTGATTTTATCTTGAAGACGCCAAACCTTCCCTTTATTTCAGACGATAGACTTGAAATCGTATCTGCCGATAACAAATCTATATCGTGTTCATTCATAGAATTCTACTATAACATTTAATTCCATTTTTTCACGATTTTAACAATTTTTTAATTTAACAATTTTTTAATTTAACNGTTTTTAATTTTTATGAGTTTTTTTATTTTATTTAGGTTATTTTATTTAGGTTTTAATTTACTATTTCACCCCGAAGTGAATTTCTGAAAGCTTCCTGAATTTTAACATAAACTATTTCTCCTGGTTTTACCTTTCCTTCAAAATTTACTGGTTTTCCGGTTCTTGTTCTTCCTGTTGAATCTTTTTCTGGGTTTCTTTGAGCTGGACCCTCTACGAGAATTTCCTCAACTTTTCCTATGTATTCTATCATTTTGCTTAGTGTTATTTCATCTTGTATAGATTGTAAGTATTTTAGTCTTTCTGCTTTTACTTCTTCTGGTATTTGATTTTCCATTTTTGCGGCTAATGTTCCTGGTCTTGGAGAGAATTTGAATGAGAAAATATCATCAAATTTTACCTCTTTTATTAGTTTTACTGTCTGCTCAAAGTCTTCGTCTGTTTCTCCTGGGAAGCCAACTATTATGTCTGTTGTGAGAGCGATTGATGGGATTTTTGCTTTGAGTTTTTCAACTATTTCAAGGTATTGTTCTATTGTATGTCTTCTCCCCATCTTTTTGAGTATTTTGTTTGAGCCTGATTGAACTGGTAGGTGGAGTTGTTCGCAAACCTTTTCGCATTCTGCCATAGTATCTATTAGCTCATCTGTCATGTATTTTGGATTTGATGTTGTAAATCTTATTCTCAATATTCCGTCAATTTTGTTGATTTCTCTGAGGAGTTGTGGGAAGGAGATTTCACCTGGGGTGTTCCAGCCGTATCCATTTACATTCTGACCTATAAGTATGACTTCCTTTACGCCTTTTGATGCAAGTTCAATAACTTCTCTTATTATNTCATGTGATGGTCTTGTAACTTCTCTNCCTCTTGTTATTGGGACTATGCAAAAAGTGCAGAATTGATTACANCCTTCTTGAATTGTGACGAAAGCTTTTACTCGTGAACCATCATAAAANGTTTCTGGTATTGGGCTTTCAAACCTATCGTTTANGTTTGTAGTAAGAGAGGTATCAACTACTATCTCTCCTGCAATTACTCTTTTTACTATTTGGTCTATTCTATTTATTGCGTGGGTTCCGACTACAAAATCAGCCTCGGTTTTTTTCAAAAGTTCAGAACCTTTTAGCTGTGCTACGCATCCTGTTATTCCTACTTTGAGATCTTTTTTTATTTTTTTTAGTTTTATGTATTTTCCGACTTCTGAATAGACTTTGTGCTCTGGCTTTTCCCTTACGGCACAGGTATTTACTATTATTACATCTGCCTCTTCTTCCGATTGAGCCGGTATCATCCCAAGTTTCGCTATCATCCTTTCCGAATCTTTTTCGTTCATCTGACACCCAAATGTTCTGATAAGAACCTTCTTACCTTCAAGTGATATACTTTCTATATCAGTTGATGTTTTACCTTTGAATAGTCTCTCTTCTCTGTATATCTTTCTGTTATATATGTTCATGTTTATTTTCTAAATACCAAAATAAACAAGAATACAAAATAAATAAATAATAATTAATTAATTAATTATAAATAACTACCACCAATAATAAAATAAAAAAAGAATATTAATAATGATGGGGGAATAATAATAAAATAACAGTTTGCTTTTTTGATGTTGCTTTTGTGTTTGATTTAGCTTTTGTAAAGTCGTTTGACAAAGGTCGCAACCATATTACAATTATCTAAAAAACATTCTATCAATATCTATAAAAACTATAAAAGATACTGATGATGAAAAAGAAATGGTATCTCCATTTTTTATCCTTACCTTTGTGTTGATTTTCTTTCCATTTACAAAAGTTCCATTTGTGCTGTTAAGGTCTTCTACATACCAGCCATCCAGTTCCCTGTAAAACTTAGCGTGCATTCTTGAAACTGTCGGATAATCCTTTAAATACTCACTTCCCTTTGTATGTCTCCCCACTATATCTCCGGGCAGCACCTCTATGGAAAATTCATCGTGTTTCAAAATTAACTTCTCTTTAACTTCTATACGAGTTAATTCTCCTATATGCCTTGATTCCTCTCCTTCTTTATGCCTTGATTCTTCTCCTTCTTTTAAGCCTCCTAAGCTCTCCTCTGTTTTTTCTGTTTCCTCAATTTCTTCTGGTTCCTCAATTATCCGAGCATTGGAAAGATCCGTCATGCAATCTTCACACAACAACTCTTCAACGGGATTTTTCCTTCTGCAACTTGGACATATCTTATATCTCATAGCTAAACTTACTTGCGTGTTCTTGATAAGGAATTCCAATCAAATATATTTTATCTTCCGCTTTTATAACCTGTAAAGTTTTGTCTTTCTTTTTCTGCATCCATTCATAATAGCGATCCGAAAGGTCTTTATTGAGAACGAACAACCTTTGATTGTCTGAACCTTTATATGCATATTCGCTCTCTAATCCCTCTAAAAACCTTCCATCAACTAAAGCATCTATAAGAGATAAATGTTTTTTGTATTTTCTTATAAGATATTCCATCTTGTAGCCCGTATAAACTAGGATGTCCTTGAAATGCTTCCTTATCAAATTCAAAAGCTCAAACAAGGCATCTGCTTGATCAAAAGGCTCTCCACCGCTTATAGTTAATCTATCACAAGGAAAACCTTTCAATATTCTTGCTGCTTGTTCAATTTTCATAGCTTTTCTAATATCAAAATCCCATGTGTGTTTTGACATACAACCTGGGCATCTTATGCTACACCCCTGAGTCCAAAGTCCTACTCTCTTACCCGGTCCAAGAACATAAACAGGATAATGTATCAAGCTGATAAGTATCCTTCCAACTTCCATCCATCCACCTCATCAAAGGTAATTTTTTCTATAAATACCTTGTCCCATTCCTTCGGGAATAGTTTGAAGAGGAGTTTAGCAAGTGGATTGACGAAAATTACTTCCAAGCGGTTTCCTATTCCCCTACCGCCCATACTCAGATCCTTTATTACTTCCTGGTAGAGACTTTCTTCAACTTCTGGTGAGATCTCAAGCTTGATCTTCTTTTCATCCTCTAACTTTAATCTTATATTATTTAACATTTTCTTCATGATAAGCCTTGCACTTTCTGGTCTTATAAAGTCAAAAACCACTATGTTTTCTCCGATCCTGTTTAAAATCTCTGGTCTTCCTATTTTGAATTTGAAGAAAGTATAAATCTCTTCTCTGAGTCTTTTACTGATCTCTTCATATTCCATGTTTGGCGTGATTTTCTGAATCTTTTCACCTGTGGGACTAACAGAATACACTCCTAAGTTTGAAGTGAAAATTATTATGCTTTCTGAAAAGTAAACGGTTTCACCTCTTCCGGAAGTTAGCCTTCCATCGTCAAGGATCTGCAAGAATATATCCAATATTATCGGATGTGCTTTCTCTATTTCGTCAAAAAGTATTACTGAAAATGGGTTCTTCTTTACTGCATTTGTGAGCTCCCCGCCAGTTTCGTATCCGACATACCCGGGAGGTGCTCCGATAAGGCGTTGATTAGTGTGCTCCTGAGAAAACTCCGACATGTCAAACCTTATGTAGTTGTGCTCACTACCAAAGATAAGCTCTGCTAGTGCCTTTGCAAGTTCAGTTTTACCTACACCTGTGGGACCAGCAAAAAACAAAACTCCCTTTGGCCTAGTTGTATATCTTGAATACTGGGCTCCGGAGAGATTGAAAAAAGAACGCCGTAGTATATCCGCNGTTGCCTTCACAGCCCTCTCTTGTCCTATTACCCTTCTTTTTAAATATTCCTCTGCGTTCAAAAGCTTATTTTTATCTATCTTTGCCCAAGGATTGTCAGGAACACCGACTTTATACCTCCTTATTGATTCTCCTATTTCCAACGGACCTAATCCNTCCCTTACTGAAAGTTGAACTATTGAAAGCATCTCCCTTGCATACATACCAGAAGTTAGATCAACGAAAGTATTTATAATCTCATCCTTCTTGTTATTAGGAAGCTCATTCCAGCCTTTTATCTTCGGCAAAACCGATTGAGCCATCCAACGTCTGACTTCAAAATCTGGCTTAGGTATGGGAACAATTCTTACACGGGGGTTTTCCAAAGTATACCAAGCTGGTATATCATTGTCTTTATCGACCATAAATATTTCCAGGTTATAAGTAGAAGGATTGCCAATCGGATTTTTAGAAAGAGATAATCTGAATAGTTTATACATAAAATCAGGATAAAGACTGTAGGATATCTCTTGCATGCGTGATGCAAAGTTAAGGATCACCGCACATTTATGCTCTTTGTTATTCGCCAAAGTATCAATCACTCTAAATGCATCCATCAAATGTATAACTTCATCGTCAAGGCTTCTATCGGTTAATTTTTTGTAAATCTCCTCCTTCCCACTTATAAGTTTGAANCCATCTAACGGTATGAATTCTAATACTAACTCATAACCTGCATAGTGTGTTAGCATTTCTCCTAAATACTTAGGAAGGGGGTATGGAATGTATTTTCCATCTAAAAGAAGAGGAAATATGTCGTAAATGTTTCCGAAAACTATAAACTGAGGATGTGTTGCTGAGAACCTAAAAATTTCCTTTGCGAACTTAGGAAAACCNTCCATCTTATAACTCCTCCACTCTTATTAATATAAAGCTTATGTTGTCGTTGAGTGGCTTTTTAGAAAGAAGTTCCAAAAAGGTTATGGAAGGGTCTTCTCCGGAGAGAGCCATCTTTATCTCATCATCTGGCAACTCATTCCAAAATCCATCACTACAAATTAAAAAAACATCATCCTCGTATATTTCAATATCCCTTACTGAAATATCGCTAATTTCAACTGAAGGATCTCCAACTATAAAAGAAGTTAGTATATGTTTTTCGGGGTGGTGTTTTGCTTGAATTTCATCTATGAGCCCCATTGACAATAGACTTTCCACTACTGAATGATCTTTGGTGAGCCTTATAAGTTTGTTGTTTATGAATCTATATACTCTGCAGTCTCCAACATTAAAAACCTTTCCATTTTCATTCTCTAAAACTAATCCAGCGACTGCGCAACCTAAACCCAGGTCAGAGGGATTTTTCATTGCATACTCATCAAGCTTTTTTTTAGCCCTTCGCAATACATCCTCAGGGTTTTCATATATCTTGTTCTTATTTTCTAATAAGCTTTCGAGTGTGAGCCTTGATGCCAATTCCCCTTTTCTGTGCCCTCCCATACCATCTGCTACGGCAAAAAGAAAATGATTTCCATCAGAAGAGTCATTCTTACAGCTTTCAAAGTTTTCCTCTGAGAATACTCTATCAATTACTAATAGTGCGTCCTCATTGTTCTGCCTTACCTTTCCAGCATTTGTGTAAAAACTATAAGAGACTTTCATATTTGCTTTCTGAAGATACCTTCTTTTTTTTCATCTTTTTTCTTGATTCNTTCTTTTCTTGCTTTTTTTCTTTCATAGTAAAATCTCTGTTCTGGCTCTATTCTGCGAATATTTTCAAAGAATATGCCATTTTCCTTTAATAACTCAATAAGTTTATCATAATCTTTGCACCATCTCTTAGCTATAGATATATCTTTTGCCTTATCATACTCGCTTAGANNTTTTTCGTCTTCTACATACCTTACAAACTTTATCGTCATATTTTTCTCTTTTTCGTCAAACTTGAGCCTTAAAACATAGTCTTCTCCAAAAGGAGTGTTTATTTCCACAATTTCACCCGCTAACAACCTTTCCATAATACCTTCATCTACTATATAGTATCCCATTTCTCTTAATTTTTTGTATATCAGTTTGACCCCTTCCTCCATCCTCTTTTTATTTGCTTTTTCAATTTGCTCTTTCAGGAGAATTTCTCTGATTTTTCTATTTAAGCTATCATATTCTTCTCTGCTAACTTTTTCTTTCCTTAGAAATTCTCTAACCATATCTTTGACCTTAGGAATCTCAATATCAGCGTAAGCATATTTGACATCTTCCTTTAAAACTTCTGACATAACGTGCTCTTGAACTGCCTTTGTGTATGTGTATTTTATTTCACTAACTATTGCTGAGGCTCTTGATTTGTCTTTGACATTTTTCAATTCCTCCACGAGAGGTTTTAGCCTTATTGCATCTTGAGGGCTAATTTTATTTAGCTTTTCATAAAATACCTTTGCCTTTTGTTTTAGTTCTTCTACTTTGTTGTCGTAATCTTCTTCTTTCATCTTTTCATCTTTTTTCTGTTTTGTTCTTTGATTTTCAAACTTTAACCTCAAAATTTCATTAGAGAGTTTTTGCTTTTCCTCTTTCAAATCTTCCGGCATATTCTGGTAGAGCTCTTCTAATTGTTGTATATCCTTTGATTTTCTCGCCTCCTCAATTTTTTTTAGAAGGTTATTAAGTTCATCAATTTTTTCTTCAATTTCTCTCCTGAGAGCAGCGCATTCTTTTGGAACTTTTGATATTAACGATTTGAGAGAATTGAGAGATATTCCACTTTCCAGCTCTATATCTAAAAATTTTAAAAAACTTTTTATTCTCAATGCAAGGTCGTTAAAATCACTCATTTTCTCATCTACCCACTTGGTATGATTAGGAGAATTTAGAATTTCTAAGGTATAGCTTGAAAGGAATTCATCTCTATATGNTTCAAGAATTTTCACAAGTTCNTTTATGTTTTTAAAACTCCGTAAGTGTTTTTTGATTAATTCCTTCACATGATCTATTAATCTATTCATTTCCGCTNCGAAATATTTCTTGTTATTCTTTAAAATCTCCTCTGGTGGGCTATCCGATATACNCCAACTATATGATATAGCACTGCTCATTTTAAAATCAGCTTGTATAGAGTTTCCCGTTGAGTCTTAAAAGCTTATTGCNNCCCTTTCTCCTCAAGCTAAACAATATAACACTGCTCATATTAAAACCTTTTCTTTATTCTGTTTAGAATATATCCAAATTTCAATTTCAATAATATATATTTTAGAATAAATAGAAAAGCACCTATTACTATTACCCCTATAACCCCTATAAGGAATGTTTTCTCCGTCATTTTCCATT
This sequence comes from Candidatus Calescibacterium nevadense OTU 1, assembly GCA_000494225.1. Taxonomy (GTDB): domain Bacteria; phylum Calescibacteriota; class Calescibacteriia; order Calescibacteriales; family Calescibacteriaceae; genus Calescibacterium; species Calescibacterium nevadense. Next base: position 2,674 of record AWOA01000010.1, on the reverse strand, counting down.
GCCCAAAAAATAATATTAATGAAATTAAAATATAAGATGGGAGCATTAAAAGCAATGATATTGGATCAAGATAGTTTTTCCAAAGGCTTGCGAATTTAATTCCAAACCCAGCATTTCTCCACTTTTTTGCTTCTGCTGGTTCAAATCCAGCCTTTTTCCAATTTATAGCTACTGCTGGTCCAAATATAGCATTTTTCCAATTTTTAGCTTCTTCTGGTTTAAAACCAGCATTTTTCCAATTTATAGCTTCTGGTAGTTCAAATCTAAAATATTTCCAAGAACCAGCTTCTTCTGGTTTAAATCCGGCATCTCTCCACTTTATAGCTTCTGATAGTTCAAATCCAGCATCTTTCCAATACTTAGCTTCTACTAGTTCAAATCCAAAATATTTCCAAATACAAGCTTCTGATGATTCAAATCCTGCCTTTCTCCACTTATTAGCTTCTTCTGGTTCAAACCCAGTTTTCCTCCACTTTTCTGCTTCTGGTGGTCTAAATCCAGCATTTCTCCAATTTTTAGCTTCTGCTGGTTTAAAACCAGCATTTTTCCAATTTATAGCCTCTGATAGTTCAAATCTAAAATATTTCCAGAATCCAGCTTCTTCTGGTTTAAAACCAGCTTTCCTCCACTCTTCTGCTTCTGCTGCAAAAAATCCGGCATTTTTCCAATTTATAGCTTCTGGTAGTTCAAATCTAAAATATTTCCAATAATTAGCTTCTTCTGGTTCAAATCCAGTATTTTTCCAATGATTAGCTTCTGCTGGTTCAAAACCAGCATTTTTCCACTTTTCTGCTTCTTCTGGTCCAAATATAGCATTTCTCCAATTCTGAGCTTCTACTGGTTTAAAACCAGCCTCTCTCCACTTTTCTACTTCTTCTGGTTCAAATCCAAAATATTTCCAACAATTATCTTCTTCTGGTTCAAATCCAGCATCTCTCAAATTTATAGCTTCTGGTAGTTCAACTCCAAAATATTTCCATTTCTGAGCTTCTACTGCTTCAAATCCAGCATTTTTCCACTTCTCAGCTTCTTCTGGTTCAAAACCAGCTTCCCTCCACTTTTCTGCTTCTGCTGGTCCAAATATAGCCTGTCTCCAATCCGCAGCTTCTTCTGGTTCAAAACCAGCATTTTTCCAATTTATAGCTTCTGGTAGTTCAAATCTAAAATATTTCCAATCCTCAGCTTCTGCTGGTTTAAAACCAGCCTCTCTCCACTTTTCTGCTTCTGCTAGTCCAAATTTAGCATTTCTCCATTTCTTAGCTTCTGCTGGTCCAAATATAGCATTTCTCCACTTCTGAGCTTCTACTGGTTCAAATCCAGCGTTTTTCCAATTCTCGGCTTCTGATAGTTCAAAATCAGCGATTTTCCACTTTTCTGCTTCTGTTGGTTCAAACCCAGCATTTTTCCACTCTTCTGCTTCTTCTGGTTTAAATCCAGCATTTTTCCAATTTTTAGCTTCTGATGATTTAAATCCAACATATCTCCAATACCTGGCTTCTGCTGGTTCAAACCCATCATTTTTCCAATCCTTGGCCTTTGCTGGTTCAAACCAAGCATTTTTCCAATTTATAGCTTCTAGTAGTTTAAATCCAAAATATTTCCAACTACCAGCTTCTGATGATTCAAATCCGGCATATCTCCAATGCCTGGCTTCTTCTGTGTCAAACCCAGCATCTCTCCACTTTTTTGCTTCTGCTGTTTCAAATTCAGCATCTCTCCAATCCTTGGCTTCTTCTGGGGCAAACCCAGCATCTCTCCAATCATTTGCTTCTTCTAGTTGTTTAAATCCTGCTTTTTTCCAATTTTTAGCTTCTGGTAGTTTAAATCCAAAATATTTCCAGCTATAAGCTTCTTCTGGTTCAAAACCAGCTCTCTCCCAATTTTTTGCTTCTGCTGGTTCAAATCCAGCGTCTCTCCACTCTTCTGCTTCTGCCACAAAAAATCCAGCATTTTTCCACTTCTTAGCTTCTTCTGGTTCAAATCCAGCATTTTTCCAATTTATAGCTACTGCTGGGTCAAATCTAGCATTTCTCCAATCCTTGGCTTCTGATGGTTGTTTAAATCCTGCATTTTTCCACTTTTTTGCTTCTGCTGGTCCAAACCCAGCATCTCTCCAATCATTTGCTTCTGCTGGTCCAAACCCAGCATTTCTCCACTTTTTAGCTTCTGCTGGTTCAAATCCAGCATCTCTCCAATCCTTTCCAAGAATAGATTTATAAAGTCTAAAATCAAGTAGTGTAAATCCTGCGTCTTTCCACTTTTTTGCTTCTGCTGGTTCAAAGCCCTCATATTTCCACTCAGATGCTTCCGCAAAACTGAAGCCTTCTTTATACCAAGAGCTATACTCTTTTACTAATTTTTCTACTGTTATTCTTTGGCTTGTTTTTTTATCAGATTTTTTCAATGAGTTAAGCAATTCAAGAAGTTCTTGGATGAACTTTTGAAAGTCTTCTGAATCCTTAACAACCTCTTTGATTTTTGATAAATCATAAGCTGTTATATTAGCACTTTTTATCATTCTCGCTTGTTTAGTGGAAAGTCCAGATTGTTCAAAAACAAGAGATTCCTCAGGTTCAAATCCCGCCTGATACCATCTTTTGGCTAAATTTCCACTTTGCCAACCAGCCTCTACCCACTTTCTTGCATCATATAAGCTAAAATCAGCATCTATAAA
>AWOA01000009.1 GCA_000494225.1 Candidatus Calescibacterium nevadense OTU 1 | reverse complement strand
CTCCAATCCTTTTCTTTAGAAATATATTTATAAAGTATAAAATCAAATGGTGTAAATCCTGCGTCTTTCCACTTTTTAGCTTCTGCTGGTTTAAATTCAGCATCTCTCCACTTTTTAGCTTCTTCTGGTTCAAATCCAGCATCTCTCCAATAATTTGCTTCTGCTGGTTCAAACCCAGCGCTTTTCCACTTTTTTGCCTCTTTTGATTTAAATCCAGCGTTTCCCCAATTTATAGCTTCTTCTGGTTCAAATCCAGCATCTCTCCAATTCTTAGCTACTGCCACAAAAAATCCATCATTTTTCCAATTTATATCTATTGTAGCTACTAATGGTCCATATATAATAAATATAGCATTTTTCCACTTCTTAGCTTCTTCTGGTTTAAAACCAGCATTTTTCCAATTTATAGCTACTTCTGGTTCAAATCCAGCATTTTTCCAATCCTTAGCTTCTGATAGTTTAAATCCAAAATAATAAGCTTCTGAGAATTCAAATCCAGCATTTTTCCAATCCTTGGCTTCTTCTAGTTTAAATCCAAAATATTTCCAATACTTAGCTTCTGATGGGATAACCCCAGCATTTCTCCACTTTTTAGCTTCTTCTGGTTCAAATCCAGCATCTCTCCAATACTTAGCTTCTGATGGGATAACCCCAGCATTTCTCCACTTTTTAGCTTCTTCTGGTTCAAATCCAGCATCTCTCCAATCATTTTCTTCAAAAGTATATTTATAATTATAAAGGCTAAAATCAAGTGGTGTAAATCCTGCGTCTTTCCACTTTTTAGCTTCTGCTGGTTCAAATTCAGCATATATCCAATCCTTGGCTTCTTCTGGTTCAAATCCAGCATCTCTCCACTCTTCTGCTTCTGGTGGTCTAAATCTGGCATTTTTCCACTTCTTAGCTTCTTCTGGTTTAAAACCAGCATTTTTCCAATTTATAGCTTCTGCTGGTTCAAAACCAGCATTTTTCCAATCCTTACCTTCTTCCGGTTTAAATCCAGCATTTCTCAAATTTATAGCTTCTTCTAGTTCAAATCCAGAATATTTCCACTTAAATGCTTCCTCAAAGCTAAAGCCTTCTTTATACCAAGAGCTATACTCTTTTAATAATTTTCCTAATATTTCTACTATTATTCTTTGGCTTGTTTTTTTATCAGATTTTTTCAATAAGTTAAGCAATTCAAGAAGTTCTTGGATGAACTTTTGAAAGTCTTCTGAATCCTTAACAACCTCTTTGATTTTTGATAAATCATAAGCAGTTATATTAGCACTTTTTATCATTCTCGCTTGTTTAGTGGAAAGTCCATATTGTTCAAAAATAAGAGATTCCTCAGGTTCAAACCCCGCCTGATACCATCTTTTGGCTAAATTTCCACTTTGCCAACCAGCCTCTACCCACTTTCTTGCATCATATAAGCTAAAATCAGCATCTATAAATGTTTTNACCTCTTTTGGACTAAGTCCAAGAGTTCTCCAAGNAGAATCTTTAGGAATACCATATTTAATCCATTCATTCTCNCTATCAACTTCATCATCAAATTTCTCATCATAATATATAGGTATNTCTCTTTTGCCTTCCAGCCATAATTTCACTTGGTTATAGCCCCATCTTTTTTCGTAGTTTCTGGTTAGCAATCCTCCTAATAAAAGTCTGTATTTTTCAGGTATATTCTGTGGTATTTCTATTCCTTTTGTTGCTAAGATGTGAATAGTGACTCTATCAGAAAGTCCCTCGAAGGGATTTTTTCCGAATAAAAGTTCATACACAATAACTCCCAGGTGCCACCAGTCTATTTCCTTACCGAAGTATCCGCTTATTTCTTCGGGTGCAATGTAATGAGTTGTTCCCTTAAAGGAGGTAGTTGCAACCTTAGANACATCTCCTTTGATCTCCCTTGCGATTCCAAAGTCAATCAACACTAAATCTAAATTTTCTCTATTTCTTACGAGGACATTAGATGGTTTTAAATCTCTGTGGAAGATGTTATTTTCATGTAATACATTTAAAGCTTCTGAGATTTCTTTTATTGTTTTGTCTATGATTTTCTCTTTTTGTTTGAGGTCAAGATTTGATATTTCCATTATAAGTTTATTCAAATCGCCCCATTCTACATATTCAATAATTTCGTAGTATCTATCAAGGTTTTCATCATAGCCTACATCAATGATTTCTGCCAGATGTGCTTCATATTTTTTTGAAATTTCTTTTAGTTTTTTCAAGAGGTTGATATCAGGTTTTATTCCTTTTCTGTAGAGCTTGAGGAAAAATTTCTGGCTATTTTTTTCTAAAAGATAGTTGTCGGCTTCTGCTCCTTTGGCTGGGAGCTCCATTACCACTTTATAATCTCTGAAAGACTCAAAACTAAACGAGCTTCTGGAAGAAGTTCTTTCAATCTTTGTTAAATCTTCCATTCTCTTTGTTAAATCTTCCATTCTTGTGTTGTCGTTTTGCATCCCTTAACCTACTGATATAATATAAATAAAAAAATTAAAATTTGTTTTAGTTGAAGTAAAAAGTAAGTGGTTGGAGTAGTCTAAAACAGTTTCAACTTAGTTTATTTGGTTGTATGGGTAATGATAAATATTAATGATAAATACTGATAAATATTGATGAGATATTTGAAAAGAGTTTGATAATATTTTTTATAATTAATATTGAAAAACTTTGTGTGAAGGTTTTGCAGAACAAAAAATAATTTTTGGAATTTCTTCAAGGCCTAATACAATTTCTTCAAGACCTAATACTATGAAGCTTTGTATGCTGTTGAAATTGAAGAATGGTATTAGAAATAAAAAACTCGGAAGATATCAAATCTTTATTTATATTTTCTTTATTTATATTTTTTACTTTNTTTGCTCCGGTTGCTTTACAGNNGCACAGCTCCAATCTCCGAAAGTCCTTGATGAAGGCGAAATAGAANTTGGTGGTGGAACAACTCTCATTTACTCTGAAAATTCACTTTCCGTGTATGAATTGCTTGCTAATTTAAGAATTGGAATTGGTCGCAATACAGATGTTGGTTTTCGTGTTTTTGGTATGATAGAACGTTTTGGAAAAATCGGAGGAGATTGGGAAGGTTGGAAAGGCTGGGGAGGAATTTACGCAGATATCAAACATCAATTTACTGAAAAATTGCCTTATGTTTCTGGAGTTCTTGGTGTCTCATATTCTATTTTTAATATAACACTTTATCCTTCTTTAATTGTCGGGACAGATAGATTTTATGCTTCGTTTGGACCTTCTGTAATTGCTGGATTTGGTTTTGATGAAGGATTTAAAGTCGGATTTGGTTTGGCAAGGTTATCAATTGGTTATTCCTTCGGTGGTAAAATTAGATTAACTCCTGAGGTCGGAACTGTCATTCCTTTATCTGATGAAGAGGGAAGAATATCAGGTTTTTTCTCTGCTTTTGGAATTTCTTTCAGACAGTAAATTTCAATTATATGGGGTAATAAATTTATAAAAATTAAAAATTTATAAAAATACTGGAAATTTTACGAAGCTCGGGGTCTTTAATATCATCAAAACCTTATTAAGTCTTTGTGAGATGAAAATCAATTTCTCACACCATAATTTGGTTTATCAAAATATTTCTGAATTTTTTTTATTGGTCATTAATTTTTACAAGAATTATAAGAACATATGTACGCGGTGATAAGAGTTGGAGGAAAGCAATATAAGGTCAAAGAGGGAGATCTTATAAGAACTGAAAGAGTTCATGGAATTGGGGTAGGGGAGATCCTTGAAGCAAAGGATGTCCTTGCAGTTTTTTCTGATGACAAATTTATTTTGGGAAAACCTCAGGTTGAAGGAGCTATTGTAAAGCTCAGAAAAATTGAGGACGGTAAAGGGAAAAAAATTATTGTATTCAAGTTCAAAAGAAAAAAAAGATATAGAAGAAAATATGGGCATAGACAACTTTATTCAATCTTCAAAGTCGAAAAAATAGAAGTTCCAACTAATTAAAAATAAANAAAGAGAAGNGAAAGAAAAGAGAGCAACGTTTGATTNTGATGAATTATTTTNCAAGGTTTGACGAATTAGAATCGAAGCTGTGGGCAAATTTTCTCAAAAAGGTCTCTGGTTTTGAAAATGTTCCGATACTCGGGNTTTTGAGAGTTGTAGCTTTACCTATAACTTTTTTTTCTTGTTTAATTTCTGGNCTTTTAGCATCTTTGTATGGTCTTTTTGACTGGAAACTATTTTTAGTATGCTCTTTTGGTTTGCTTTTGGCTCATGCTGCAAGCAATATTTTCAACGACCTTTGGGACTACAAAAACAAAGTCGATCTCCCTGATTATTTCAGAAATGTATATGGTGTTCATCCTGTTTATCTTTTCGGTGAGAAAAAGACTTGGATTTTNGGATTTTTTGTCTCTATTTTAGCTTTTTTGTGTGGATTTTACATTTTCCTTGAAAGAGGAATTTTTGTNCTTGCTCTCGCAGTTTTGGGATTCATCTTCCTTTTTTCTTACTCGGGACCTCCTTTCAAGTTCAAATATAAGGGGTTGGGAGAATTTATTGTATTTTTAGTTTGGGGACCTCTGATGATAGCTGGTGGCTTTTGGGTTATAACTTCTAAAATAAATCCAGAAGTCATAATCTTATCTTTACCATATGGAATAACTGCGTCTTTGATTTTATTTGGAAAACACCTTGACAAAATAAAAGAAGATGAAAAAAAAGGTGTAAGAACATTACCTGTAATTTTGGGAGAAGAAAAAACGAAAAATCTTTGCAAAGTTCTTATCTTAATGCCTTACTTTTTCGTTCTTTTAGGAATATTGCTTACTAAAAAGTGGGGTTTGACTTTAACATTTCTTTCTTTTCCGCGAGCCTTGAGAATATTTAATGCGATAGCTTTGCCGAAGCCAAATTCTGAAAATGAGCTCCCAGAATTTTATCCTCGCCAGTTCTGGCCAATGTGGTATGTTGGAGGTGCTTTCATTTTTAATACAGATTTTGCTCTATCTTATATCATAGCCCTCGTGGTTTCACACTTTTTCTGATTGAATTTTTTATTATATTTCTGATTGAATTTTTATTATAAGCCAAAACATAAAGTTTCAAAACATAAATTTTCTAACAAAAGCGTCAAATAAATAAATAATAAATAAATAAAGTTTGCATTTTTCAAAAATGAAAAACGTATGAGTAAAGGGAATTTATATGTTTGATCAAGCAAAAAGAGAATTAATCGTTGGAAAAAAGAAATTTACATTTTTCTCTATAAAAATCATAGAAGAGCAAAGGCTAAAAAAATTACCATTTTCACTCCGCATTCTTCTTGAAAATCTCATAAGACATTACGATGGCGAAGTAGTTAGCGAAGAACACATAAAAGCAATTTTAGAGAGGGAAAAAGGAAAGGAAATTCCATTCTTCCCGGAAAGAGTTATTTTGCAAGATTTCACAGGAGTTCCTCTCATTACTGATCTTGCTGTGATGAGAGATGTCGCAAAAAAATTAGGATATGACCCAAAAATCATAAACCCAATAAAAAGATGTGACCTTGTTATTGACCACTCTGTGCAGGTTGATTTTCACGGCTCAGATTTAGCTTTGGAGCTCAACATTCAAAAGGAATTTGAGAGAAACAGAGAAAGATATATCTTCTTAAAATGGGCTCAAAAAGCTTTCAAAAACATGAGAGTAATTCCCCCAGGTGCAGGAATAATTCATCAGGTTAATCTTGAGTTCCTCGCGGATGTTGTAAGAGTTGAAAAAATAAAAGGTTTAGGTAATGTTCTTTATCCAGATACTCTATTGGGAACTGATTCGCATACTACGATGATAAATGCTCTCGGAGTTTTGGGATGGGGAGTAGGGGGCATAGAAGCGGAAGCTGTTATGCTCGGAGAACCATATTACATAACAGTTCCGGAAGTAATCGGAGTTAAACTTTCAGGAAAACCTAAACCAGAAATCACCGCTACCGATATCGTTCTCACAATAACACAAGTTCTGAGAAAAAAAGGAGTAGTAGATAAGTTCGTTGAATTTTTCGGAGACGGAGTTAAAAACCTCCCTACCCAAGATAGAGCAACAATATCAAATATGTGTCCAGAGTACGGAGCAAGATGTGCTTTATTCCCGCCTGATGAAAAAACAATAGAATATCTCGTTATGACAGCAAGACCAAAGGAACATATAAAAATAGTTCAAACTTATCTTAAAGAGAACTTGATATTTCAAGATTACTCTTCTGAACCAGAATTTGATGATGTGGTTGAAATAAATCTTGAAGAAATAGAGCCTTCGGTTGCGGGTCCCTCTCGCCCTCATGACAGAATCCCTCTGAATAAAATAAAGGAGAAATTTTACTCATATCTTGGAAGANAACCAAAGGAAGTTGAAATTGAACTTGATGGAGGTGTGAAGGCAAAAGTTGGAGACGGAACAATAATAATCTCTGCTATAACAAGTTGCACAAATACATCAAATCCAGAACTTATGATAGGAGCAGGAATTCTTGCTAAGAAAGCAGTTGAGAGAGGTTTGAGAAATCCTCCCTGGGTTAAAACCTCAAACGCTCCGGGTTCAGAGGTCGTTTCATATTACCTTGAAAAATCAGGACTTTTACCTTATCTTAAAGCTCTTGGATTTCACATAACGGGATATGGATGCACGGTTTGTATAGGAAATTCTGGACCTATAAACCCCAAAATAGAATCAGCAATAAGGGAGAATGCTTTAACTTGTGTTGCAGTTTTGAGTGGAAACAGAAATTTTGAAGGTAGAATTCATCTTTCTGCAAGGGCAAATTTCCTGATGTCTCCTCCTCTTGTTGTTGCTTTCGCTATCGCGGGTAAAATTATTGACCCATATAATGAACCTTTGGGATATGATCCCTCTGGTCTCCCAGTTTATCTCAAAGATATATGGCCGTCAAAGGAAGAAATAGGTGAAGTTGTCAAAATAATATCTCCAAAAATGTTCAAAGAAAAGTATTCAAAAGTTTTTGAAGGAAGCAAGGAGTGGAAAGAACTCCCATCTTATGAAGGAGACACTTTCCCCTGGGATGAAAATTCAACTTACATAAAACCTCCTCCATTCTTTGATGGTTTCACAACTGAACCCCCTGGGCTTCAAGATATAAAAGACGCTCACATATTGCTTTATTTAGGAGATACAGTAACAACAGACCATATCTCACCAGCAGGTTCTATACCTCGTAATTCTCCCGCAGGTCAATATCTTATAAGCAAAGGAGTTAAACCGGAAGATTTCAACAACTACGGAGCAAGAAGAGGAAACTGGGAAGTAATGATAAGAGGAACATTTGCTAATCCACGAATAAAGAACCTTATCTTCGGAGGCGAAAAAGAAGGAGGATACACCATATTTTTCCCTGAGGCGAAAGAAACAACTGTATTTGAAGCTTCTGAACTTTACAAAGAATATGGAATTCCTTTGATTGTAGTAGCAGGTAAAGAATACGGGGCAGGTAGCTCTCGGGATTGGGCTGCAAAAGGAACTTACCTTTTAGGGATAAAAGCAGTGATCGCAGAAAGTTTTGAAACTATTCACAGAAGTAATCTTGTTGGAATGGGCGTTGTTCCTTTGAGGTTCAAAGACACAAATGCAAAGGAGCTTGGAATAACCGGAAGGGAGAGATTTTTCATCCCACTTACAGGCCTTGCTCCAAAAAAAGAAATTGAGGTCAAAATGATAAGGGAAAATGGGGAAGAAAAAACATTCAAAGTTATAGCAGAAATAAATACAAAAGTTGAACTTGAATATATAAAGCATGGTGGAATTTTACCNTATGTCCTCAGGAAAATTATCTCAAGATACAAGAATAAAAAGCCAAGAAAAAAAGAGAGAATAAATCAAGTTGCTTCAATTTAGAATTCTGAAACTTTTCTTATCGTTGCAATTGAATAAGGGCGAAAAAATTTTGCAACACTATTTTGCACCATTTTGAGATTCCAAATTTTGGCATTCCAAAATTGTCCTTCTCCGTACACCTCTCCCCAAATTTATTAAGTTTTAAATATTAATATTAGACATTCTGCATAATAGCATTTTATCAGATTTTAATAAAATCGGTCTCGTCAAAAATGCTTTATCTGTAAGGCTTTTTAAGGTAAAAAATCGTTGAAATCTTCAAAAAAACTTGTTACGCAGAATGTCTATCTAAAAATAAAGTGTTGCAAAATTTATGGTACTTTACTTATAACCTTTAATTTTATTTATCTGTTATGAGGAACTTCAAGGTCATTCTTTTGATCTCTATTTTTTCTCTGATAGGAAGTTTTTTCATTTTCAGAGCTATTGAAATTTATGGTCCTCTTATTACTCCTGATAGCGTTTATTATCTTCAAGCATCAGAGAATTTCAAGGAAGGTTTAGGAGTTAAGGTGAAGGATGCGGAGGGATTAAAACCTCTTGTGCACTTTCCACCGCTTTATCCTGTATTTATAAGCTTTTTTGATGATCTTAGAGTACCTAATGTTCTCTTATCTTTTATCACAAACTTTCTTTTAGGTTTGTTTATGTTTATAGCAACTAATTCACTTTTTTCATCTATACTTTCTGTCGTGTTGTTTTCAGTTTCTCCTAATCACACTTTTAACTTTTCTCGTCTCTGGAGTGAGACTTTGTCATTACCTCTTATTTTGTTAGCGATAATTTTTCTTTGGAGATATCTGAATTCTCGTAGGATGATTTTTCTTTTGATTTTTTCGCTCCTGGTAAGTATTTCCNCCCTAGTAAGGTATGCGAATTTATTTTTTATTTTGGTGATATTTACTATCCCATTGATTTATAGGATAAGTTTTTCTCATTTGGTTTTAAGTGTGATTTTGTCTTCTGCAGGTTTTATTTTTTGGCATGTTTTGAATTTGATGGTCTTGCAGGGAAGCCTTGCGAGAGATTTCTCATTTCATATATTCTCTTTTGATCATGTCTTAACTTTTTTGAAGACATTAAAGCTTTATATTCCTCGTGGAGCAAGTATACATTATCTATTTGGTGTGCCAATATATTTTTTTGTTGTTCCACTCATAGTGTTAGGGACTGTTATTTTGATATTCTTTATAGTCAGGGAAAACTTTCACGATTTAAAAAAACTATTGTCTTTTTCTGATATAGAGAAGGTACTTTTGGTTTGTAGTATATGTTATGTTATATTCATCTTCTTGAGCATCTCTTTTGCAGACTATTATATTCCTCCCGATTTAAGAATTATGTCTCCCTTTTTTGTTTTAATGTTTTCTTTTGTTTTCATATTTGTGTATAGAGTTTTGAAATTCAAGTTAGCATCTTTGCCTTTACTTTTCGGATTTTTAATTGGTTATTTTAGTCATTCTTTTAGTTTCATAAANGCGGCGAGGTTAGATCCAGTAGACTACAACAATCCACGATATGCAAATCTTGAAATCATATCTGAGGTAAAAAAATTGCCCGAAGGAGCAATAATATACTCTAATGCTCCAGACCTGATATATTTTCACACGAGAAAAGCTTCTTCTTCTGTGCCATTTAAGTTTTATCCAGCTACAACCAGAACGAATAAGAAATTCGATGAGAACCTGAAAAGAATGTTTAATAGACTAAAGGAAAATGACGGATTTTTAGTTATAATTTATAGTGTAAAAAGACCTTACCTCCCAACGGAGGAGGAACTCACATCCAAGTTAAATTTAAGGCTTTACGTGAAAACGAAGGATGGAGTTATATATAAAGCTGGTGAATGATGTAATTTTGCACCAAAGTCAAACAAACTAAAAGAACTTTGATATTTTTACTCCTAAAAATTCTGGGACGAAATAGGTTATTATTAAGTCTGCTCCTGCTCTTTTTATTGAAAGCAAAGCTTCATTTATTATCCTGTTTGCATCAAATATTTCGTTTTTTATTCCGAGCTTTATCATAGTATATTCTCCCGAAACATTGAAAGCTGCTATTGGAACTAAAAATTTCTCTCTCAAGGTTTTTATTATATCAAGGTAAAATAAAGCGGGTTTTACCATAAGTATATCTGCTCCNTCTTCAAAGTCAAGTTGAGCCTCTAAAATTGCTTCTCTTGATTGTGGAGGATTCATCTGGTATGAGCTTCTATCTCCAAAAGATGGTGCTGAATGTGCCGCTTCTCTGAAAGGACCATATAAAGCCGATGCNTACTTTACAGAGTATGACATGATCAANGTGTTTTTGAANCCNTTTTCNTCAAGTTTTTCTCTTATGAATTTTACTCTCCCATCCATCATATCTGATGGTGCCACTATATCTGCGCCAGCTTCTGCACAAGATAGAGATATTTTACNCAGAAACTCCAAAGACTCATCATTCAAAATCTCTCCATTTTTTACTACACCGCAGTGTCCATCTTTTCTCCATGTGCAAAGGCACACATCTGCTGCAACCACAATTTCCGGNAATTCTGTCTTTACTCTTTTTATAAATTTCTGAACCACATTATCATTTTTCCAGCCGTATGANCCNATTTCATCTTTCTGGTTTTCTTGGGCTACACCAAAGACAATAATTGAGTTCAATCCTTTTTTGGCAAGCTCCTCTAAAAATANGTATAGNTTTTTATCTTCAATATTCCATCTTACTTGNTCTGGAAAATTTCTTATCTCCTCTGTTTGACCTTCCCACACGAAGATTGGGAACATTATATCTTCTGGTAAAACCTTGTTTTCCGAGAAAATTTTTCTTACCCCTTCGCTCTTTCTTAACCTTCTTAATCTCCTCTGTGGAAACGAGCTCATAGTTTTATTTTCTTTTACATTTCTCTTTTCTTATCTCTTCTTATCTCTTTTTATTTTTATTTCTTATTTACTTCTTTTTATTTCTATTATCTATTTTTTCTTTATTTTTTCATACAGCAAAAAATTTGTTTGGGTGTCAAAATTAGTTAATTAATAGAAAGAGTTTTGGGTGATGTTGAGATATCAACCTGTCCCAGATACTTTAAAGCTAAATATTTTTTTAAATTTATTTTTATTTTTTTATAAATTTATTTTTTTTTATTTTTTTATCTTCCTGCTTTAACTTTCAACTTCTTTAAGGAATTTCTGGAATAGTTCTTTGTTTTTTACTTTTTTGAACATTTCCTCTCTAACCTTCTTTTTCAGCTCTTCGACTTCTTCTTTTTTAGGCTTTATGAACTTTATTCCTATATTTCTTAATTTATTTTCTGCTTCTGCTTGAATTTTTTCTATTTCCGCATTCAATTCTCTTACTTTCTTTGATGCTGATTCTAAAATTGTATCTCTTATATCAGGTGGAAGAGAGTAGAAGAAATCTTTCTTTAAAACAACGAGTCCGGGTTCATACCTATAATTTTCATCAAGACAGTATTTTGCAAGTTTGCACCATTGTAGAGTAAGGCAGGAAAGAGGGGAAGTTTGAAAAACCTCTACCATTCCGTTTTCTATTGAAGATAGTAATCCGACGACTTCTGCATAAACTGGTTTTACTCCGAGTATTTCGAGGAAGTTTTTTATTGTTGGTTCTCCATACCATGCCCATGTTCTCATTTTAGCGAGGTCATAAAAACTGCTTATTTCCTTTGTTGAAAAAAATTTCACAAATCCATGATGAGACATCCCTAAAAGAATAAATCCGTTTTTCTCAAATGTTTCTGCTATTTCTTTTCCCATTTTGTTGTATATTTTTCTTACCTCATCGTAGTTTTTGAACATAAAGGGTATATCTAAAAAATCAAGTTCTGGAGCTATTTCTTTCATACCTTTTATTATCAGGGCTGCTCCTTGAATTTTTCCTGATTGCATTTTTCTTACCATCTCAATCTCGTCGCCGGCTACTCCGCCAGAGTATATGATTATTTTGATTTTGCCATTAGTTTTTGTTTCAACTTCATTTTTGAATTCTGAAAGTTTATCGAACCAAGACGAACCTGCGGGGGCAAGCGTTCCAAGCTTTAAGATATACTCCTGAGCTTGTGAGTCATCAAAAATAATTATCGTCCCAATTGCTGATATTACTGAGAAAAAAACGAAAGCCTTTATCTTTTTCCTAAACAAGTAAAATTTCCTCATAATTTTATTTTCTTCCATTATTATTATTCATTTTTTTTGTTTTATTTCTTTTTATANTTTTCGGATTTTTATATTTTTCTCCCTTATTAAGATATATTACTTTAAACGATAAAAAATTTGTTGGAACATTAAAATNAATTATTAATGGAAAGAAAGAAAACATTAGTAAAGATGAGAACAGAATCAAAATGTTTAAATTCCTCATGTTTAAATTCCTCATTGGCATATTAAAATTTTCTGGAATAATTTTGCTTGGATAATAATAAATGATAGTAAATATAAAAATAATTAAAATTCCTTACTGGCGGATTGAAACATGATACCTCATTATCAATCTTTCTTGTCTTGCAATCTCAAAGGCTATTCAGATAATTTTAATATTCAGATAATTTTAATTTTAAAACTATTCCTTTTTTCTTATAAGTTCTCTTGTTTTCTG
>AWOA01000008.1 GCA_000494225.1 Candidatus Calescibacterium nevadense OTU 1 | reverse complement strand
CAGCTTCAGAAACTTGCGGAGGACCACGAGAAGTTGAGAGAGGAGGTTAGGAGGCTTGCTGAGGCACAGACGAAGACTGAACAGCGGGTTCAAAAGCTTGCGGAGGAACTTGAAAAACTGCGGGAAGAAGTTAGGAAGCTNGTTGAAGCTCAAATAGAAACTGAAAGGNGGCTCCAAAAACTTATTAANGAACATGATAAAACGAGAGAAAATTTGGCTGGACTTTCTCATACCGTGGGACATTTGCTTGAAGATAGAGCTATAAAATCTTTGCCTAAAATTCTCAAAAAATATGGTATTGAAGTTGTAGGAGAACTTTCAAGAGATTATATCCGAGTTGGGACAGAATATNTTGAAGTAAATATTTATGGTAAAGCAATTAGAGATGGTAAAGAATATATATTGGTGGGGGAGGTAAAAACTCGGGTTTCAACAAAGGCAATTGATGAATTTATAGAAAAATGTGATATAATATCAAAGGATGCAATCAAGGTTTTTGTCTCTTACATTTTTCCTCCTCATATTAAAGAATACGCAAAGGAAAAACAAATAATTCTGATTCCTTCCTATCAACTTGAACTTTAAAGATGATAAAAGCNGAAAGGTGAATTGAGATGAAAAGAATTTTTGAAAAACTTCATGCCATCCTCAGAGTAATGGAGGTAGGATTGTCATGAATCCCCGAAAATTGTTAGATATTGTAGGCTCTTATGTAGTTTCGCAAGTTATTTATAGAGCCATATTATTTGGGACAATTCATTTCTTTACTGTTGTAGGTTGCGGAAGTAAATTTGATAANGATTCCATATTAGTAGTAGCTGATAAAAGTTCTTCTGATGTTATTGAGGAGTTTATAGATGATTTGTCAGGAAAAGTTAAGCTTAAAGTATGCGATGATCCATCAAAATGTGTTGAAGATGGAATGATAAATATTATTGTAGAAAAGTTAGATTGCAAGGAGTGTTATCAGATAACAGAGAAAAACGGAAATTTTGTGGTAAAAGGAGGTTTTCCTGCTGGAATAATTTATGGGCTTACTCATTTTTTGGAACTTGCAGGTTTTCGTTTTCCACATCCATTTTATAGTATTATTCCTCAAAAAATAGATAGTTTGAAAGAAAAAGTCTCTCAAATCAATTCAAAAATTTTTGAACCTATTGTTGAGCAGAGAGGACTTCAATTNCATATCTTACATCCAATAGAAGCCTTATTTTCTTTATGGATACCATCCCCTGAGGGTGAAAAGGAAGCATTTAAAATTATAAATTGGATAGCGAGGCAAAGAGGTAATTATATTCAGCTGACAGCTCTTGATAATATAAAAAAAGATGAGGAGTATTTAAGGTGGAAAGAACACATGAAAAAGATTTTAGATTATGCTCATAGAATAGGTGTAAAAGTTGGGGTTAAATTTCAGATTTTTTCTATATCAAGCTTTCAGAGAGCGTATTTGGTCAATGAAAAACAGGATTTGGAAAAGATTTTATCTCTTCCGTTTGATGCAGTGAATATTTCTTTTGGTGAATTTACAGGAACTACTCCTGATGAATTCATACAAAAAGTAAATGAGGTATATGAATGGGTAAAAAGTTTTAACAAAGATATTGATGTTTATGCTACTATACATGTTGGAAACTTTGAAAATCTCTGGGTAGAGTATAAAGGTGAAAAGCTACTCTATTACTTTCTTATAAAGTATGTAAATGAAGATATAGTTCCTTGGGTTCATACTGTAATGTTTTACAACCTCTTTGATGATGCTGGTGGAGCATATAATCATGAAGATTTTTCTCTTCACAGAGAGTTTTTGTTTGAAAGAATAAAGCAAGGGAAAAAAGTTAATTACTTCCCAGAAACTGCTTATTGGGTAGCCTTTGATAATTCTGTCCCGCTCTATCTGCCAATTTACATTGTTTCAAGGTGGATTGATATCAAAAACATAACGGAAAAAGGTAAGCTTTATTCTCATGTTATATTTTCATCAGGTTGGGAATGGGGTTATTGGCTTTTTGACTACTCATCTTTGCGATTTTCTTGGTCTGTTCCTGTAACATGGACTGAGCCGTTATCTGAACTGTTTCCAGATTGGGGAAAAGATATAATAAAAAGGCTCGGGGAAATTCAATATGATTATCTGATAAGAAAAAGGCTAACTCCTTATGTTGCTGGTGAGGATTTCTATGTTCATCTTGGATGTCAAAGCAAAGTTTTCTTTTCTCAGCCGTGTAGATTAACATTTGAAGAGTTAATTAAAATGCCTGAAAGTCAAAAACAGGAATTTATGAAAAAAGTTCTTGAACCTATTGCTAATATGGAAAAAGAGATTGAAACTCTTTTGGAAAATTTTCCTTCTTATGTAAATTCTGACCCTCTTATTTTGGAATTAAAAGATGGATTAGATATAACATATTTGAGAGTAAAATTTATGAGGAACCTTTATGAGGCTATATTTTTATATTCTTATGGAAAAGAATTTTCTGAAAAGATTGATACTGCTATTATGGTTCTTAATAAAGCAGATGAGGTGGTAAAAAGAAGGAGTAAGAATTTCTTCTATCCTCGCCCCCGGCTTCTTATAGAGAATATAGAAAATCCAACAATATATCAGTTTGGTTATTTGAAACAACCTCATAACTTGTGCTTTTGGAAAAGAGAGCTTGCGCAGGCTAAATTAGCTATGGGTTTATCATCAGAAAATATTCCAAATTGCATAGATTGATAGTATGTATCAAATTAAGATTTTTAGATAAACTTTTTTGTCCCATATTTTAGCTATATCACTACAAAAAAATTTTTCGATTAAAATATATATCTCCTTGATTTAATATATATCTTTCTCTCTTAAAAAGCGGGGGTAGTAAAAGATATGATAAATAAGGTTTTCCTTCTTGGAAATTTAGGTTCTGATCCACAGATTAAATTCACAAAAGATGGCGTTATGATGGCTATATTTCGTATGGCGACCAACGAATTTATAAGGCGTAACGGAACTTATGAGAAAATTACAGATTGGCATACTGTAAGAGCTTTTGGTAAATTAGCAGATTTCTGTTCAAAACTCAAAAAGGGAGATAGAATTTTTGTAGAAGGTAAGTTGCGAAGTACATCATTTGAATCAGATAACAAATTGTATAGAGTTTCTATGGTTATTGCTAAATCTATAAAGGTAATTCCTCGAGGTTCTGCAAAAGATGAATTTGTTGAATATTCAGATGAGCAATTTCAGATGGATATTTCTGAAAATTTTCTCTTGCCTGCAAATGGGCAAAGTTCTAATAATGGAAATATTGATTTTGATGAAGAAGATAATCTTTTTTAGTTTTCGCAGATTTTTATTCTTGCTTTTTCTTATTTTCATTTTTAGTTTTTAAATTCAAAATTATGGCAAAGTTTGATGTCAGGAAACACTATCTTTTAAGGAGTGATAAGATAAAGGGTGGGGAAGAAAGGGCTCCTCACAGAGCTTTTATGCGATCTATGGGATACAAAGATGAAGATTTTGAGAAACCATTTATTGCAGTCGGAACTGCTTGGAATGAAATCACTCCTTGTAATTACAACCTCAATGAGCAAGCAAAATACATAAAACAAGGAATAAAATCAGCTGGGGGATATCCAGTAGAATTCACAACAATTTCTGTTAGCGATGGAATAGGAATGGGACATGAAGGTATGAGGTACTCTCTTGTGAGCAGAGAAATAGTCGCAGATTCAGTTGAAACTGTTCTTAATGCGCATTTTTACGATGCTTTCGTCGGAGTTGGCGGATGTGATAAGACAATTCCGGGAATGATAATGGGAATGGCACGAGTTAATATACCATCTATATTCCTCTACGGTGGTACTATAATGCCCGGTGAGTGGAGAGGAAACAGAATAACTATTCAAGATGTATATGAAGCCGTTGGAATGTTTCAATCGGGGAAAATAACAGAAGATGAGTTATATGAGATCGAGTGTAATGCTTGTCCTTCAATAGGAGCATGCGGTGGGCAGTTTACGGCTAATACTATGGCTTGCGCCGCAGAAGCTTTGGGGATTTCTCTACCAGGTTCTAATTCTTATCCTGCGGAACACCCCGAAAGAAAATTTATATGTGAGGAAGTTGGGAGAGCAATTGTAAATCTTTTGAAATTAGGAATAAAACCATCTGATATTTTAACTCGTGAAGCTTTTGAGAATGCAATTGCAGTTGTTGCTGCTACTGGTGGTTCAACAAATGCAGTTTTACATCTTATTGCAATAGCACATGAGNTTGGTGTGAAGCTTACATTGGACGATTTCGCAAGAATAAGCAAAAAAACCCCTCTTATAGCTGACCTAAAACCTGGAGGAAGATTTGTAATGTATGATCTTCATCTCGCCGGCGGAGTTCCTGCGATAATGAAAATTTTGCTTGATGCAGGCCTTATTCATGGCGACGCACTAACAGTTACAGGTAAGACTGTGAAAGAAAACTTGAAAGAAATTGAGGTAAGATACAGCGAGGTCATAAGACCTTTGCACGATCCATTGAAACCAGATGGGGGAATAATAATTCTTTATGGTAATCTTGCGCCCCAAGGTGCTGTTATGAAAGTTTCCGGAGGTCAGATACGCAGAAAACACAGAGGACCTGCAAAAGTATTTGAAAGTGAGATTGAATGTTTTGAAGCGGTAAAACAAAGAAAAATAAATCCAGGAGATGTTGTTGTTATAAGAAATGAGGGACCAAAGGGAGCACCGGGAATGCCAGAGATGCTACAAGTCACGGCTGCGCTGGTTGGTCAAGGATTAATAGATTCAATTGCTCTTATGACAGATGGAAGATTTTCAGGTGCAACTCGTGGTCTTATGATAGGACATATTTCCCCAGAAGCTTACGATAGAGGTCCTATAGCATGCGTCAAAGACGGAGATATCATAAATATTGACTTAGATAATTGCAGGGTCGATGTTGAGATTTCTGAGGAGGAAATAAGAGAAAGACTTAAAAAACTTTCTCCACCTGTTCCGAAATATACAAGAGGAGTTCTTGGAAAGTATATTCGTCTTGTGAAATCTGCGTCAGAAGGGGCTGTGACGCACTAACTTTTTTGTTTGAGGTATTATGATGGTATTTTTATTTTGGATTTTTATTTTGGAGAAAACTTTTTGTTTTTTTTGCTCTTTTTTTGTGTCTGTATTAAAATAATTTTTGCTAATTTTATAAGACCGGAAGCTGTTCCCGTATAGGGAAAGCGGAAGGTTAATGGAGAAATTTTCAAGGAAAACTTTTCGAAAAAATACACTTTTTCAAGATTTCTCATTAAATTATAAATGCTATTGTTAAAATTAGCCGGAAGGTTACCCTGTGAAAAGGGAGCCGGAAGGTTGTTGAAGGTAAGTGGAGACAAATTTTTGATTTGAAAATTTTGTGTTAAGAGAGCCTTGCGGTCACAGGGAAGAAATTTTGATTACCCTCCTAAATTTATGCCAAGGAGGGTTTGATCGTGGCTCAGGGCGAACCCTGGCGGCGCGCCTCACCCATGCAAGCCGAGCGCCACAGGTTGGGCAACCGATCTGTGGAGCGGCGAACGGCCGAGTAATACACAGGTAACCTACCCTCAGGAAGGGGATAACCCGGGGAAACTCGGGCTAATACCCTATAAGCTTACACTTCGTATGGGGTGTAGGAAAAGGGTGACAGCTAAAACTGTCGCCGCCTGAGGATGGGCCTGTGTCCCATCAGCTAGTTGGTGGGGTAATGGCCCACCAAGGCTATGACGGGTAGCCGACCTGAGAGGGTGGTCGGCCGGACCGGCACTGAGACACGGGCCGGACTCCTACGGGAGGCAGCAGGGGGGAATCTTGGGCAATGGGTGAAAGCCTGACCCAGCGACGCCGCGTGCGGGAAGAAGCCCCTCGGGGTGTAAACCGCTGTCGGGAGGGACAAAGGGACCCCAAAAGGGTCTTGATTGTACCTCCGGAGGAAGGGACGGCTAACTCCGTGCCAGCAGCCGCGGTAATACGGAGGTCCCAAGGGTTGCCCGGAGTGACTGGGCGTAAAGGGTCCGTAGGCGGTCTGGTAAGTCTCCTGTGAAAGCTGCCCGCTCAACGGGCAGAGGTCAGGAGATACTGCTGGACTAGGGACCGGCAGGGGGGACCGGAATTCCCGGTGTAGCGGTGAAATGCGTAGATATCGGGAGGAACGCCGATGCCGAAGGGGGGTCCCTAGGCCGGCTCCGACGCTGAGGGACGAAAGCTGGGGGAGCGAACCGGATTAGAGACCCGGGTAGTCCCAGCCGTCAACGATGGGTGCTAGGGAGCGGGGTAAATCCTCGCGCCCGAAGCTAACGCGTTAAGCACCCCGCCTGGGGAGTACGGCCGCAAGGCCGAAACTCAAACGAATTGACGGGGACCCGAACAAGCCGCGGTGCATTTGGTTTAATTCGATGCAGCGCGAAGAACCTTACCCGGGCTTGACATGCCAGCTCAAGCCTGCCCGAAAGGGTAAGGTGGGCCGGGTGATGAGCCCTGCCAGCTGGCACAGGTGCTACATGGCTGTCGTCAGCTCGTGCCGTGAGGCGTCGGGTTAAGTCCCAGAACGAGCGCAACCCCTGCCTGCTGTTGCTACCCCCGAGAGGGGGGCACTCTGCAGGGACTGCCGGCGAAGAGTCGGAGGAAGGAGGGGACGACGTCAAGCCCGCATGGCCCTTATGCCCGGGGCTACACAAGTGCAACAATGGCCAGGACAGAGGGACGCAAAGCCGTAAGGCTGAGCAAATCCCACAAACCTGGCCCCAGTTCGGATCGGGGTCTGCAACCCGACCCCGTGAAGCCGGAGTGGCTAGTAATCGCAGGTCAGCTACACTGCGGTGAATACGTTCCCGGGTCCTGTACACACCGCCCGTCACGCCATGGAAGTCACTTGCACAGGAAATCCCCAAAAGGGACGAATGTGTGAGTGGCGACTGGGGCGAAGTCGTAACAAGGTACCCCTACCGGAAGGTGGGGGTGGATCACCTCCTTTCTTTTTCTCTTCTTTTTTATCGCAAGGCTCTCTTAACACTTTAATTTAACGGGCCCATAGCTCAGCTGGCAAGAGCGTACCCCTGATAAGGGTAAGGTCTCCGGTTCGAGTCCGGATGGGCCCACAAAGAGGGGACGTAGCTCAGTGGGAGAGCGCCCGGTTTGCACCCGGGAGGGCACGGGTTCAAATCCCGTCGTCTCCACTTACCTTCAAAAGAAATTTTTCAAGATTTGAAATTTGAAAAAGATGAGATAGGTTTTTATGGTAAGAAAGTGCTCGGGGTGGATGCCTGGGCGGCTGGAAGGCGATGAAGGGCGTGGCAAGCTGCGATAAGCCCGGGGGAGGCGCAAGCAGCCTTTGATCCCGGGATGCCCGAATGGGGAAACCTACCAAGGGGAAACCCTTGGTATCCTCTGGGGAAACTCAGAGGAGGCGATACCCCCCGAAGTGAAACATCTCAGTAGGGGGAGGAAAAGAAATCAACCGAGATTCCCCGAGTAGCGGTGAGCGAAAGGGGAGTAGCCTAAACCTTGTAG
The DNA here is from genome assembly GCA_000494225.1 of Candidatus Calescibacterium nevadense OTU 1. Taxonomy (GTDB): domain Bacteria; phylum Calescibacteriota; class Calescibacteriia; order Calescibacteriales; family Calescibacteriaceae; genus Calescibacterium; species Calescibacterium nevadense. The sequence goes on along the minus strand of AWOA01000008.1, from coordinate 11,653 downwards.
GTGTTAAAGCCCGCTGGCGTTGCCTACAAGGGGTCGTGGGATACACTCGGAGGGAGCAGCGGATCCCTCAGGGAGTTACAAAACATAAGGATAACCGAAGTGGTCTGGAAAGGCCCGCCATAGAGGGTGATAGCCCCGTAGGTGAAATCCTTATGTCTCCCGGGAGTGTATTCCCGAGTACCACGGCCCACGTGAAAGGTCGTGGGAAGCTGGGGGGACCACCCTCCAAGGCTAAATACTACCAGCCGACCGATAGCGAATAAGTACCGCGAGGGAAAGGTGAAAAGAACCCCGGTGAGGGGAGTGAAAGAGAACCTGAAACCCCGGGTATACGGACTGCGGAAGGGCTATCTCCGTAAGGGGAAGCGCGCCCGACCGCGTGCCTTTTGCGTAATGAGCCGGCGAGTTGCCGTCAGTGGCAAGGTTAAGGGCCTCTGGTCCGGAGCCGTAGGGAAACCGAGTCTGAACAGGGCGCAAAAGTCGCTGGCGGCAGACCCGAAGCGCCACGATCTACCCATGCCCAGGGTGAAGGACGGGTAAAACCGTCCGGAGGCCCGAACGGGTCAGGGTTGAAAACCTGTCCGATGAGGTGTGGGTTGGAGTGAAAAGCTAATCGAGTGGCGGTATAGCTGGTTCCCCCCGAAATGCATCTAAGTGCAGCCTCATGAAATGTACCGTGGGGGTAGAGCCACCGCTTAGGCTACCGGGAGGGAAACCTTCCGGAACCTAGGCAAACTCCGAATACCACGGTACAGTAGTGGGAGTGAGTGGCCCGGGGATAAGCTCGGGTCACGAGAGGGGAACAACCCAGACCCTCGGCTAAGGCCCCTAATTCCGGGCTAAGTGAGAAAGGATGTCTACCCGCTAAGACAGCTGGGATGTTGGCTTAGAAGCAGCCATCATTGAAAGAGTGCGTAACAGCTCACCAGCCGAGCGGGTAGGCGCCGAAGATGTAACGGGACTCAAGCTCGGAGCCGAAGCCAGGGGTCAGGATGTGTTGCGGCACATCCTGGCGGTAGGGGGGCGTTCCAAGTCCGTTGAAGCTCGACCGAAAGGACGGGTGGAGGGCTTGGAAGTGAGAATGCCGGCATGAGTAACGAGAGGGAGGTGAGAATCCTCCCGCCCGTAAGCCCAAGGTTTCCTGCTCAACGCCCATCGGAGCAGGGTTAGCCGGGACCCTAAGGTGAGGCCGGAAGGCGTAGCCGATGGGAAAATGGGAGTAATATTCCCTGCCACTATGGGGCGTTAAAGCAACGCTGTGACGGCTCAGTAGGGTGCGGTGGGTTGACGGATTGCTCACCGCTATCTGAAATGGGTCCAAGAAAGAGCAGGTTGCTTTGCCTCATAGTGCCCGTACCGCAAACCGACACAGGTGGGCTCCGAGCAAATCTCGGAAGGGTAGCGGGTGAAACCCCCCTAAGGAACTCGGCAAATTGGCCCCGTAACTTCGGGAGAAGGGGTGCCCATCCCGTGCAAGCGGGAATGGGTCGCAGGAAATTGGCGGTGGGGACTGTTTACTAAAAACACAGGTCTCTGCCAACCCNAAAGGGGACGTATAGGGACTGAGGCCTGCCCGGTGCCCGAAGGTGAAGGTAAGGGGTTAGCCNNAAGGCGAAGCTCCGAGCCTAAGCCCGGGTAAACGGAGGCCGTAACTCTGACGGTCCTAAGGTAGCGTAATCCCTTGCCGGGTAAGTTCCGGCCTGCATGAATGGCTTAACCACTGCCGCTCTGTCTCAGGGGGGTGCCCGGTGAAAATGTAGTGGGGGTGAAGATGCCCCCGACCCGCGGCAGGACGGAAAGACCCCGTGCAGCTTTACTGCAGTCTGGCGCTGAACTCCGGGAGACCCTGCGCAGGATAGGTGGGAGCCTGAGAAGTCCCCGCTCCGGCGGGGATGGAGGCGCCGGTGAGATACCACCCTGGATCTCTTGGAGTTCTAACCCCAGGCCGTCAACCCGGATGGGGGACACCGTCAGGCGGGCAGTTTTCCTGGGGCGGGATCTCCCGAAAAAGTATCGGGAGAGCGCAAAGGTGCCCTCAGCCGGTATGGAAATCCGGCCTTGAGTGCAAGGGCATAAGGGCGCCTGACTGCGAGAGGGACACCTCGAGCAGACGCGAAAGCGGGCCCTAGTGACCCGGCGGTCCTATGTGGGAGGGCCGTCGATCAGCGGATAAAAGCTACGCCGGGGATAACAGACTAATTTCTCCCGAGAGTTCACATCGACGGGGGAGTTTGGTACCTCGATGTCGGCTCATCCCATCCTGGGGCTGAAGAAGGTCCCAAGGGTCGGGCTGTTCGCCCGTTAAAGGGGTACGCGAGCTGGGTTTAAACCGTCGTGAGACAGGTTGGTCCTTATCCGCCGTGGGCGCAGGAGGACTGAGGGGAGCTGGTCCTAGTACGAGAGGACCGGACTGGGGCAGCCTCTGGTGTACCGGTTGTCCTTCCAAGGGCATCACGCCGGGTAGCCATGCTGCCATGGGATAACCGCTGAAGGCATCTAAGTGGGAAGCCCACCCCAAGATAAGTCCTCCCTGAAGGGCCCTCGGAGACTACGAGGTTGATAGGCCCGAGGTGTAAGCACCGCAAGGTGTTGAGCTGACGGGTCCTAATCGCCCGTTCGCCATAAAAACCTATCTCATCTTTTTCAAATTTCAAATCTCATCTTTTCAAATGGGAAGTTAGCAAAGCTTGAACATGAGATTTTGAAATTGTTGATAAAGACAGTTATAGTGATTTACACATTTCCTGATTTAACTTCAGAGGAAGATTTTGACAGANGTTAAAGAACCAAAAGTAATATAATAGAAAAAGCTGAAAATCATTAAGAATATTATTTAGTGTGTATTTGCAACGCTGGCGGTTTGACGCAAAATTTTTTTGAAAATTTCATCTTTCCCTCACCAGTGCTTAAATTTTTTTGCGGTCTTAATCTGCCAATGAGGAATTTAAACAAGATGTCATTTATATATCTATCCATACTTCCGCTAATGTCTTAATCTGCCAATGAGGAATTTAAACACCAAGGTCTTGACTTATCATATCGAACAGCTTTAGTCTTAATCTGCCAATGAGGAATTTAAACCCCCTTCTGCAATCATATCAGCTTGAAGATTTTTTAGTCTTAATCTGCCAATGAGGAATTTAAACACTTTTTGAGCTTCTCGTTATAAAACGTTCTGGCTAGTCTTAATCTGCCAATGAGGAATTTAAACTTGTTTGGTCTGGTTTATGTTTTAGCTCCCAATCATGTCTTAATCTGCCAATGAGGAATTTAAACTTGTGCATACCAGAAAACTTGAATTAGTGCCATTTGGTCTTAATCTGCCAATGAGGAATTTAAACTTGAAATACGATATCATTTCCTCTTCATAAGTTTCAGGTCTTAATCTGCCAATGAGGAATTTAAACGACGTTAAGGGTTTTTGAAAAGTATTCAAGTTCTTGTCTTAATCTGCCAATGAGGAATTTACATGCTTTCCTGTTTGTTATTTCATACATTCAGGGCAAAGTCTTAATCTGCCAATGAGGAATTTAAGCAGTATCCATTTTGAAAAAGATATTATGTAATCGAGTAAGTTTTAATCTGCTAATGAGGAATTTAAACGTGATTAGGTTTTATAAAGGTCTTATATTTATATCAAAAGATGAATCAGAAATCATAAGCAAAATCAATCCTAAAAAGTATAAAGATGAATTTGTTATATTCCCTTCTGAAATTGTTCTAAATTTTCCAGAAAAAATAAAAGAAATAAAAGGATTAGAATTTCTTCCTAATCCAAATCCCCTTGAATTCCCTGAAATAAGAGATTACCAAAAAAAAGCTTTTGATTTGTGGAGTGTTGATGGTAATTTCAAGGGAACAATCGTTATGCCAACGGGAACAGGAAAAACTTTTCTTGCAATATACTGTATATGTTATTTAAAACTCCCAACTCTTTGTGTTGTACCTACATTAGCCCTTGTTGATCAGTGGATTCAAAAACTCGAATTATTTTTTGAAGAAGTCGGTGAGTGGACAGGAAGAACAAAAAATCTAAAACCAATAACAGTCGCAACTTATGATTCTGCATCTATTTCGGCAGAGTTTTTAGGGAACAAATTTGCATTTTTGATTTTTGATGAAGTCCATCATCTACCATCCGAAAATTATAGAAAAATTGCTCAAATGTCTGTTGCATGGAACCGTCTTGGACTTACAGCAACTCTTGAAAGAGAAGATGGATTACACAAATTGCTCCCAGAACTTGTAGGAAGTTTCATATATAAAGTAAATATTCAAGATGTTCGTGATTTTATTGCTGATTGGCATATAGTCCAACTGAACATCAAAATGACAAAAGAAGATGCTATAAAATATTCAACCTTGATGAAAAAATATAGAGACTTTTGCGCAAGTCTTGGATTGAATCCCGGAGAAAAAGAAACTTTTCTGCGCGTTCTCAGATTGTCTTTCAGAGATCCTATTGCTAGGGAAGCAGTTTCTTCTTTGCGTGAAGCAAAAAAATTAGCGATGAACTATGAGGAAAAAATTAATGTGGTTAGGGAAATCTTAAAAAAACACAGGGGAGAAAAAATTCTTATATTTACAGATTCACAACAGATGGCATATAAAATTTCGGAAACCTTCTTTATACCGGCTATAACTTCTGAAATATCAATGGAAGAGCGAAGTTTTTATCTTAAAGCTTTCTCAGAGGGTAAAATTACAGCTATTGTTTCAGCTCATGTCCTTGATGAAGGAATAGATGTCCCTGAGGCTTCCGTTGCAGTCATAGTCTCTGGTTCAGGAAGTCCGAGAGAATTTGTTCAGCGTCTTGGAAGAATTCTCAGACCTTCAAAACCAAAAGCCATAATGTATGAAATAATATCATCATCTACATCTGAGTATTCTACTTCAAAAAGAAGAAAACAAGTCTTATATGAAGAAAATTTGTAAATGTAAATCATTATTGGAGTTACTTTTGCATAATGCAACACTCAAAATTATTATATTTAGCTTTTATAATTTTAATGAATTAAAAACTTGACTTTTGCAAATAAAGGTATTAAATTAAATTTGTAAGACGGAGAGAAATTTGTCGGGGTGTTCTAATGATTTCAACGAGGTAAAATATCAACTATCTACGGGGAGAAAAAATTGAAGTTTCAACGGGGTAAATTTCTGCGAAGACATAAAACGGGGAAATAAGATAAGGAAAAGGAAGACGAGGAAAATCTGCGCAGCGGGGTAAAATCGGAAACGGGGGTTCCTAAATAGAATGATAATAGAACGGGGAAGGTATATAACGGGGAAAGTATTAGTAGAAAAGGAGGTGTTGTTGCTATGGAGTTAAAGAAAATGTTACTGCTTTGTAATCTTCTTATCAGGAAAATAGGNATTCATCTTTTCGTGTTCGTTATTTTTGTTGCAGGATTAGTTTCTCCGTTTTTCTTGTGCTTACTCGGGAAAATCTTTGAGATGTCTTCTTATTTTCTTTTATCAAAAACTCTATCCTTTGGTCTTATGTGCTCTTTTAAGAAGTTTATATTTTCTTTTCATCCTGTTTTAGGAATTATTTTGTTGTTCGCTTTCGGAGGAGTTATTTTTTTGTTTTCTCTCTGGTTCTTGGAAATCTTATTCCCAAACTTTATATGGAGAAAAATCATGGATATACTGTATGAGGAATATGTGATTCAAAAGCTCAAAGGTGATGCCGATGCTGCTAAAAGATATAGCAGGAGAATATCAGAAGTGCAATTTATGATTTCAAGAACAAGAATGTAAAGTGAAAAACAAAGATGCTATACACTAAACAAGAATGTGGTTTATTGATTATACTTACTTTATTGTGAAGTTTTTTTAATACATAATTTTTACTTCTATTGGGAGTCCAACGAGGTCAAATTCCTGTGGTGGGATTGATGAAGCTGATAAACTCTTTAATTTGAATATTGTCTGGTTTTGGGGTTGCTGTTGTTGAGCTTGTGTTGATTGCTCCTGTGATGGAGGAAGTCCAGTTGTAGGCTTTCCAGCTTTGTTAGCACACGAAAATTCAGATGCACTCATGAATATAACAAAGAAAATAAGCAGTAAAGTATTGGAAACAAAATTTTCTTTTCTCATCAATACTGTCGCAACCGGAATTAGAGATAATAAAATTAAGGAGAGCGCTATTTTTTCTGACTTTGATAAGTTTTTATTTTCTAATTTTGATATTTTAGGAGAAGTCTTCCAGTTCGTGGTTGGGGAAAGATAGGCAACGAATAAGAATCTTTTTTCTTGACCGTTCTTTATTTGAATTGAAATATCAGAAAAAGATTGTCCCATCTCAAATTTTGTAATAATTCTCTCTCCGGTGTCATATTTTGAGTTTCCGTTTTCATCTTCTACAAGTTCAGCGAGATTTATTATCGTTGGATCATATTCTATTCCTATGGAGCTTATAAGAAAGTCTGTCCCGTTTGCTTTTGCGATAATTGGTATTTCAGCTTTGAGTGAGTATGCAGTTATTGTGCTTACAAATGAGCGGAACCACAAAGAAGGTCTCCTCACAAATGCTGAAAAGCTCTTTGGTAATTTTTCTCCTAACATTTCAGGTTGAGTTCCCAAAGTGCTACTCGTTGCTTTTATTTCTAAAATGCTTACATCATATTTAGCTGGAATGCTTATTGGATATGCTGTCAAAGATAAAATTATGTTTATTCCTTCTCCGCCGGGTACTATAACATCAAGCGGAACAATAACTAAATCTTTTGATGTTCTCAGAGTGTAAGAGAATATTTTTACATCTCCAACTCTATCGCTGTTGTGATCTATGAGAAAATCAATTTGGGCATCCAGATTTCCAGAAAATTCAATCTTCAAAGAATTTAGTAAAATTGACTCGCCTGAAACATTACCTATTCTGATTATTACAAAGTCCTTGGGAACTCCAAATGGAATATCCTCTGTCACTTGATACGGGAAAATATATAAAGACGGCTGAGTTGAGAGAGCGGTTACAACTTCTGAGTATGTTGAAGATAAATTGGCGGAGTCAGTAACTTTCAGTTCTACTATATATTCTCCTGGTCTTTCAAATGTATGTGTAATTTTCGGGTTGGTAGTTGAAATTTCAGTCCCATCTCCGAATCGCCAGGAATAAAGAATTATTGAACCGTCAGGATCAAATGAATCTGAGGCGTCAAATTGAACTTCAAGAGGAGCTATTCCTTTTGCAGGAGTATAGGTAAAAATTACCACTGGTGGGTCATTTTTTGTGTTCCTCACTTGTATTTTTATTTGGTCAGAAGATGCTCCTCCTTTTGAATCTCTTACCGAAAGATTTATAGAAATTTCTTCNTTCTGAATTCCAACTACATCGGGTGCTACGAAATANGCTGTCACAGATGAAGGATTTGAAATCTGAACTTTTGGGCCTGATAGTTGAGTCCAAAAATAAACTATACTATCTCCGTTCGGGTCATAGCTCAAAGAGCCATCAAGAATTATTATATCTCCTTCGCTGACTTCTATTGGTTCGTCAAATAAAGCTGAACCTATTTTTACTCTTGCAATTGCAACCGGCGGTTCGTTTAGGGAGTCTATTACATAGACTTGACCTTGCGCTTTCTCAGTGCCTCCAAAATTATCTGATACCGTGACCTCAATTACAATTATCTCATTTTTTGTGACTGATGATGGAGCTGTGAATTTTGCAGTTGAACCAGAAGTTATAAGATTTATTGTCGGACCTGATATTTGTGTCCAGGAGAAATTCAGAGGATCTCCATCTGGGTCATAAGATGCTCCCGCATTTAATACAACTTCTACACCAGAATTTTCAAGAACATTTTGAGGATTTACATATAAAGAAACTACTGGTAAATTGTTGGAAACTGAGATGGTTCTGCTCTGTAAAGCTGGGCCACTTACTTTTACGCCTTTACTTGTTCCCGGTAAAACTGCGAGAACATCAGTCGGAGAGATTTCTATTCTAAAATCGCTCCCTCTTGGTATAGGTTTTGAAAGATCAATGGCAAAAATTATGTATTGGGGGTTTGGACTTACAATTGGTACGTTTATTGTAAGTGTGGATTTTCCGTTGTCTTGTGAGAACACGGAAGAGCTCAAAAGTGTATCTTCATTTTGTGTTATAATTCCATTTCCGTCTCTGTCATGCCACGCACTTATTCTCAGGATATGTTGATTATCTATCATTGTTCCAGAAGCTTTTACTGTTATTGTTTTTACTTCTGCTTCACTCAGTTCTTCGCTTGCCGTTATTTTCAGCTGAAAAACTACTATTGAGCTTTCGCCAGATACTACGCTCGCTAATGATGTTGGAGAGTTCTCACCTTGCGAAATAAATAATTCTCCTTCTGATTCCACAAAGTAAATATCAAATCCAAGAGATTCGCTTTTTTTCTGTGAGTAGAAAATTTTTGTTCCTCCTAAAAACGTAACAGATGGTTGGATTTGGTCTCCGGGTAAATCAAGTTGTGAAGGTGTGCTCCAAGTTTCCCCTTTATTTTTTGATACAGAAAGGAATATGTCTATATCTTCTCCTCCGAGCTTTGATACTTTATCTTGCCAGACCAAAATTATATTTCCTGATGGTGTTATAGCGAGGTCTGGCGATGATAAATCTGCAATTCTTTGAGATACATTTATTGCATTTTTGAAAGTAAAAGTTTGTCCTCCATCTGATGATTTTGCAAATTTTATATTTCCGTTTATATCTGNAAATGCAATGAATACATCATTTCCTTGTGCTACTATTGCTGGGACATATCCTTCAAAGAGTTTTTTGTTTGGTAGCCAGGTTGCTCCTAAATCTGGGGATTTGACGTAGCATATGAAAGATCTTCCCGTGCTTTCTATACTTTGCCAGACTACGTGTATTTCCGTTCCTGATATATATATATCTGGGTTTATTTGGTCTCCTTGTGTTGTGCATTGGTCTTGTGATGGATTTTTTGAGTTTATTCTTTCAGAGGGGAGCCAAGATGAACCGATTTTTTTTCTTAAAAAAATATCCCANGTTCTTGTTCTTGAAATTGGGTCTATTTGACTTGCATCTGACCAGACTATGTATAAGTTTCCTGAGCTATCAGCTGATATTGAAGGAAATGCGGTTGAGACTCCGGAATCATCTGCGAGTTGTTCTCCGCTATCGTATAAGCATATGTGTTTTTCTGGTCTTCCGCAATTTGTATCTTCTGCTACTGCTATTATTCTGCCTGATGGTAAAGCTGTGGTGCTAACTCTTGTTTGGTCTCCTGCTTTTGATACAAAAACAGTTTCATTTGAGAAGGCGAAAGTTAGTATGATTGCGATTAAACTTTGCACCATACTAAAAAATTATTCGTAAAAAAGATGATTTTCTCTAATCTTTCAAAGAACGGGTGAAATTTGCAAATCAAAGATTCTCTTTTTTGATTTGAAATCTTTTTTGTTTTTTTGAATAAAACTTGGTGTATGGGCATAAAATGAATAAATCATTTCCATTCCTTTATTTTCTTGGGGTCCGAGATCGTATTTTTTGCTTTGTAGTTTTACTATTATTAAAAAGTGNAAAATTAAGGTAAAGCTGAANCNTAGAGTTTTGGNGGATTTGTCTGATGATGGAGNAGGTGGAAGGATATTTATGAGAAAAGAANGTAGTAAAGAAGGGGTTAAAAGATTATTTTGGGAACGAGATTTTGCCTAATTTTATTTTAGAAAACTTGATTTTGAGAACTTTGCAAATATACTCGTTATAAAAAGAATTTAAGATGAAATGAGTTTATAAAAATGAGAACTTTCAATTCAAGGTTTTTTTGATGTACTGGTAAGAAATCAAAAAAAATCTGCAATATATTAGTTCTGATATATTTCTCTTTAAAATGTTAAAAATGAAAAAGTAAGGTGTGAAGACATATCTTATAAGACTTACGAGTGATATTACATATAGGAGGAGAGGTTCAAGATTTCATTTTGAAAATCTTGTTGTCAAGAATATAAAGTCTGCACTCAAAAAGCAGGGAAAAAATGCAAAGGTTTTTCATGAACCTGCAAGAATATATGTTCAGGGTGATGATATAGAGCCATCTTTGTTCAAGAGGATATTTGGAATTAGTAGCTTTTCCGAGTGCAAAGCTTTTGAATTTTCTGATTTAGATGATCTTGCAAATAAAGTTGAAGAAATTTTTAAAAGTGAGGTTAAAGGTAAAGCGCTTGCTGTAAGATGTCAAAGAAGCGGAAATCATAATTTTACTTCACAAGATGTTGAAATTGTGGTTGGTGCAAAACTCAGACCCTATGCTCTCAAAGTTGATCTGAAAAACCCAGATTTGGAAATAAACATTGAGATAAGGGATAGTAAAGCATATATATTTTCTGAAAAAATACCGGGACCTGGGGGATTACCCATAGGTTCGGGAGAACTTGTTTTAAGTTTATTTTCTGGTGGATTTGATTCTCCTGTTGCTTCATATCTTGTTGCCAAAAGGGGATGTAAGGTCGATTTTCTTCATTTTGCTCTTGGGGGTTTGAGTGAAGTTTTTCCTGTTTGGTCTGTTGCAAAGTATTTATACCAAAACTGGTTTTACGGATATAAACCTCGATTTTTCGTTATGAGATTTTCTGAGATAATAAAGGAGATACTTTTTAAGATTCCAAATGAAATAAGACAGGTTGCTCTGAGAAGGTTTATGTATCTGGCTGGTGAAAAATTAGCTTTGAAGGTCGGTTGTGAAGCTCTGATCACGGGTGAATCTATATTTCAGGCAAAAAGTCAGACTATAAGAAACATTCGTGTGGCGGAAGCTGGTATCTCATTACCCATAATAAGACCTCTCGTAGGCTATGATAAGCAGGAAATTATTTTTTTAAGTCAGAATATTGGAACTTATGATTTATCTTTGAATGTTGAAGAATTGTGTGGGATTGCTACTGGTCCTGTGACATCAATGGCAGATTTGAATGAATTTTTCTCCGAAATTCAGAAGATTGATGTTAGAATTTTAGATAGGTTANTNGATGAAACTTTTGAGTTAGATTTAGATGAAAATGAAGAGAAGATAAAAGAAATATTGAAAGAAGACGAATATGTTATAAATTATATTCCTACAAGTTCTGTGGTTGTCAGCTTACTTCCTCACAAATTTCCCAATTCAATTAGCGTGAATGAATTTGATGAGGAAAAATACAAAGATTCTATTGTGGTTTTTGTATGTGAGAGGGGTTTCACAAGTAAGGGATTAGCAAAGTACTATCGCAAATTGGGTTTTAAAGCATATAGCTTTTCGGGAGGTTTTGAAAACTTAAAAAAAATTCTGAACTCAAATTGACATTCTTGTATTTGATTTATCCTTACGGATATAAAGTCAGATCATTATTATTATTATTTACACTATTTAATTTACCTTTTTAATTTATTTATTTATTAATTTACCTTTTTTAATTTATTTTTGATTTACCTTTTTATCTCAAAAAAGATTTTCCCGTTTTCTATTGTTTCAGATACTAATCCTTCATCTTGTAGCAGGTCAATGTATCCTTGTGCTTCGGAAAATTTGAATGACCAAAATTCATCTGGAATGTTCGGATAAAGTAGGTTGCCTATATCGTAAATGGTTCTGGGCGATTGAGATATTATATTTATAACTTTTTGTTTTTGCTTTTCTACTCTCTCTTTTATTTTTGATACCAC